>NZ_JAHZDL010000102.1:0-8165 GCF_019422385.1 Flavonifractor sp. | reverse complement strand
CCATCCGGGAGTCGGACGGCGTGGCCGTCAACGTGTCCGACGGGGAGATCCTGGACGCCATGCGCCTGCTGGGCCGCACCCAGGGGGTGTTCGGGGAGCCCGCCGGGGTCACCGGCACCGCCGGTGTGAAGAAGGCCCTGGAGCTGGGGCTGATCTCCCCTGAGTCCACGGTGGTGAGCATCGTCACCGGCAACGGCCTCAAGGACGTGGAGAGCGGCATCAGGGCCGCCGGGGAGCCCCTGGTGGTGCCGCCGGACATGGACGCGCTGCTCTCCGCCTTTGCGGAGGCGGGCATCGCGCCCTGAACCAGAAGCAACCAACATTTCACCGAGAAAGGAAACAAACCGCTATGCCTACACATGACCGCGCCGCCAAGGTCGGCGTCTGGGCCTACCTGCTGTTCACCATGGCCAGCTTCCTGCTGGCGCTGTTCTTCCTGTTCCGCGGGGGGTTCAGCCACAACGTCTCCATGATCGCTCTGCCCATCTGGATGGGCTACACCGCCTTCAACGCGATTAAGAGCATCGCCGACCTCATCGGCGCCCAGAACCGTACCCGGAACTTCACCAACATGCTCCGCCGGTGGGAGGACACCTTTGAGAGCCGGGGCAAGGCCCTGGTGCTCCTCACCGTCATGACGCTGGTGGTGGGCCTCATCAAGGTGGCCGTGCCCTTCCTCATCATGTATCTGGCCAACGGCTTCGGCTGATGGTGGGCTGCGTGCTGATGGCCTCCGGCGCGGGGCGGCGGTTCGGCTCCAACAAGCTGCTTTCGGCGGTGGAGGGGGTGCCCCTCCACCGCCGTGCCATGGCCGCCCTGGCCCCCGCCGGCTTCGGCCGGCTGGTGGTGTGCTCTCCCTATCCGGAGGTGCTCTCCGCCGGGGCGGAGTACGGCTTCCGCCCCCTGGACAACCCGGGGGCGGGGGAGGGCATTGCCGCCTCCATCCGCCTGGGCGTGGCCGCCATGGACGGGATGGACGGGGCCCTGTTCGCCGTCTGTGACCAGCCCTGGCTGACCACGGAGAGCGTCCGGCGGCTGCTGGACGCCTTTTCGGACGCGGGGGACGCCATCTGCGCCCTGTCCTGGCGGGGAACCCGGGGCAGCCCGGTGATTTTCCCCGCCTGTTTTTTTGGGGAGCTGGCCGCCCTCACCGGCGACACCGGCGGCAGCGCGGTGCTCCGCCGCCACCCGGAGCGGCTGCGGCTGGTGGAGGCGTCCTCCCCCAGAGAGCTGATGGACGTGGACACCCCGGCGGATCTGTCCCGATAGCAGAAAAGCGCCGCCCCGGCAATGCCGGGGCGGCGCTTTTTCGCCTCGCAGAGTTCGCGCCTGCGGCGCGAAAAAATAGCAGGCAGTTTTCAGCCGCGACATGTGCGTGACTGAAAACACTGCTCAGCCCGCAAGTGTGAGGCCGGGCCGCCGTCGGCGGCCCGGCCTTGCATGCAGCGGGCTGTTTTTCAATCAGACGGCGCCTGCCGTCTGATTGAGGTTTCAGCACATGGGCTTCAGATCGGGGGAGACGATCAGGTCGGCCTCGGTGGCGGCCTTCACGTCGTCCACGGTGAACTCGGGGTTGATCTCCACCAGCTCCAGGCCCTTGTCGGTCACGTCGATCACGCACATCTCGGTGATAATCTTGGTGACGCAGTGGACGGCGGTGTAGGGCAGGGTGCACTTCTTCAGGATCTTGGGCTTGCCCTTGGCGGTGTGCTCCATGGCCACGATGACCTCTTTGGCGCCCACCAGCAGATCCATGGCGCCGCCCATGCCGGGCATCTTCTTGCCGGGGATGATCCAGTTGGACAGGGAGCCCTCCTGATCCACCTCCAGGCCGCCCAGGATGGTGGCGTTGACGTGGCCGCCGCGGATGAAGCCGAAGGAGGTGGCGGAGTCGATGTAGCAGCCGAAGACGGCGGCCTGGGCGGGGGAGCCGCCGGCGTCAATCTTGAAGTGGGGGTCGGCCTCCTCGGGGGTGGGCTTGGCGCCGGTGCCGATGATGCCGTTCTCGGACTGGAGGATCACGTGGACGCCCTCGGGCAGATAGGCGGGAACGAGGGTAGGCAGGCCGATGCCCAGGTTGACCACGTCGCCGTCCTTCAGCTCCTTGGCCACGCGCTTGGCAATAAAGGCCTTGATCTCAGACTTATCCATTACACATTCCCTCCATCCACGATGTAATTGACAAAGGCGCCGGAGGTGACCACGTTCTCAGGCTCAATGTCGCCGATATCCACCACGTTGTCCGCCTCAGCGATGACCACGTCGGCGGCGGTGGCCATGACGATGTTGAAGTTGCGGGTGGTGCCCTTGTACCAGATGTTGCCGAACTTGTCAATGATGTGGCCGTTGAGCAGGGCGAAGTCGGCGCGGATGGGCTTCATCAGCAGGTACTCCTTGCCATCGATGGTCTGCTTGCCCAGGCAGAAGGGGGAGTCCTCCACGATGGTGCCCACGCCGGTGGGGGTGAGCACGCCGCCCAGGCCGGCGCCGCCGGCCCGGATCATCTCGGCCAGGGAGCCCTGGGGGATCAGATCCACGGTCAGGGTCTTGTCCACCATGCCCTGGGTGCCCACGTCGGGGGTCATGCCCACGTGGGTGGCGATGACGTGCTTGACCTGGTGGTTGTGCACCAGTTTGGCAACACCATAGTACTCCTCACCCAGAGGGCCGGTGGCCATACCGCAGTCGTTGCCGATGATGGTCAGATCCTTGGTGCCCTTCTCGGCCAGGGCGTCGATGATGTGATGGGCGCTGCCGCAGCCCAGGAAGCCGCCGTACATGATGGTCGCCCCGTCGGGGATCATGTCCACGGCCTCCGCAACAGAAATAATCTTATTGCGCACAGTGTTACCCTCCTGTAAAAATAGATTGGAAGTTTCATATTCGGACACGCCGGAGGCAGAAGGCCTGTCCCCGGCGTGCCTGATATTCCTAGTTTAGCACTTTTCGAAGATAGTTGCAACACCCATGCCGCCGCCGATGCACAGGGTGGCCAGGCCCTTCTTGGCCTCGGGCCGCTTGGCCATCTCGTGGAGCAGGGTGACGATGATGCGCGCGCCGGAGGCACCCACGGGGTGGCCGATGGAGATGGCGCCGCCGTTGACGTTCACCTTGTCCATATCGAAGCCCAGCTCACGGGCCACGGCGATGGACTGGGCGGCAAAGGCCTCGTTGGCCTCCACCAGGTCGATGTCCTCGATCTTCAGGCCGGCCTTCTCCATGGCCTGACGGGAGGCGGGCACCGGGCCCACGCCCATGATCTTGGGATCCACGCCGCCCTGGCCCCAGCTCACCAGCTTGGCCATGGGCTTCAGGCCGTACTTCTCAACGGCCTCGCCGCTGGCCAGCACGATGGCGGCGGCGCCGTCGTTGATGCCGGAGGCGTTGCCGGCGGTGACCCGCTGCACGTGCTTACGGGTGTCATCGGCGTGCACCTGGGTGGGCTCAAAGGTGTGGACAATCTCGTCCTCCACGCCCTCGGGGCCCACGGGGAAGGCGCCCTTCAGCTTGGCCAGGCCCTCCACGGTGGTGCCGGCGCGGGGGAACTCGTCCACCTTGAACTCCACCATTTCCTTCTTCTTCTTCACCATGACGGGGACAATCTCGTCGTTGAACCGGCCGGAGCTGATGGCGGCCTCGGCCTTCTGCTGGGAGGCGGCGCCGAAGGCGTCCAGCTCTTCCCGGGTGATGCCCCACACGTCGCAGATATTCTCGGCGGTGGTGCCCATGTGGTAGTTGTTGTAGGCGTCCCACAGGCCGTCCTTGATCATGGTATCGACGACCTTCTTGTCGCCCATGCGGGCGCCCCAGCGCTCATTGGGCAGGGCAAAGGGGGCGGCGGACATGTTCTCGGTGCCGCCGGCCACAATGATGTCGGCGTCGCCGGACAGGATGGCGCGGGCGCCCTCAATGACGCTCTTCATGCCGGAACCGCACACCATGCCCACGGTGTAGGCGGGGACGGAGTAGGGCAGGCCGGCCTTCACGCCCACCTGGCGGGCGGGGTTCTGGCCCAGAGCGGCGGTGAGGATGCAGCCGAACATCAGCTCGTCCACCTGCTCGGGCTTCACGCCGGCGCGGTTCAGGGCCTCCTTCACCACCACGGCGCCCAGCTCGGGGGCGGGCGTGTCCTTCAGGCTGCCCCCGAAGGAACCCACCGCGGTACGGCAGCAGTTCACGACATAGACTTCTTTCATGGTAAAACCTCCAAAAATAATTTTTGTGTTCTTCCCATACCGAAAATACCCTTCGCTTCCAATTATACCGCGCCGTTTGGGAAAAATCAACTAGAGACTGAGCGGTAAGGGAGACGGGATTCGGTGCGGAAAAACCGCCTGGTTTGTGCAAAACAAACCAGGCGGTTCATCTTCGGCTCACTGCCGCTCTTTCAGCTGGGCCTGTGCCTGGGTGAGCAGGCTGTCCAGATCAAAGCCGTACTGCTCCAGGGCGGCCAGGGTGCGGGCGCCGGTGGTCTGGAGGGTGACGGTGACAGAGTAGGTGTCGCTGCCGTCGGCGCGGGCGGCCTGGCCCGCCCGGCGGAAGGTGAGGATCAGGTCGTTGACGTAGCAGTTCTCCAGCCGCGCCTGGTTCTCCAGCAGGTAGCGGCGGCCCAGGCTCCCGTCGGCCAGATCGGCCTGCACCGCGCTCCACAGCTCCTCCAGCGCGGCGCTGTCCACCGGCTTCTCGTCGTAGTAGTAGGCGCCCTCCTCGTCATAGTGGGGCTGGGTCACCACCGCGCTGATGAGGTAGTCCCCCTCGGCCATGGCGCCGAAGTAGGCCTTCTCCGCCTGTCCGGGGGCGTTGAGGAGGGCGTCCAGCCGGGCGGCGGGGGTGTCCGGGTCGTCCAGGGCCTCCTGGGTCAGGGGGATGCGGTAGCTGCGGGTGACCACGGAGCCGTTGGTGAGGGTGTAGCGCAGCTGCACCCAGCCCTGGCCGGAGGTCTCCACCTCCAGGCCGCTGTCCAGCTGCTCGTAGGTGTAGTCCGGCTCCGCCCCCTCGATGGCCGCCTTCCGCGCCACGATGGCGCGGTGGAGCTCGGTGACGGCGGCGATGTCCTCCGGCCCGTCCAGGAGGAGCCCCTGCCCGTTGGCGTCGTCATAGGGGGCGGTGGAGCCCGCGTCCAGGGACACGGACTGCACCCGGGCCGGGTCGGGCACCCGCCGCTCAAAGCCCGTCACGTCGAACTCCATCAGGCACATGGCGGCGGTGAGGCAGCACAGCAGCACCACGCAGCCCTTCCAGCTGCCCCGGAACACCCAGAACTTCTTGCGCAGCAGCATCTCCGCCACGAAATAGCCCGCCGCGCCCCACAGCAGCAGCATGAGCAGCAGCCCCCAGGCCCCCCGGGGCAGCAGGGCGGAGAAGAGGCTGTACAGGGTCTCTCCCAGGGCCACGGCGGCGCAGAAGGCCACGCCGTACTTGAACACCGGCCGCACCCAGGACACGCTGACCACGTCGCCGGCGGTCTCCAGCTGCCGCCGGCGGTAGACCGCCAGGGCCACGGCGGCCAGCACCACACCCACCAGGGCGTACAGGGCCACGTAGCCCAGGCCGGAGAAGTAGGCCGCGCCCTCGTCAGTCACGCTGTTGCCGGCGGCGTCGGTGACGGTGGGGTAGACCACGCGGCAGGCGGACAGCCGGAGCACGGGGGAGAGCCAGGAGGCGACGGCGGTGAGCCAGGCCGCCCCGTCGAAGCCGAAGAGGAACTCGTGGGCCATCTGGCCGAACAGGACGGCCAGCCCGGCGGCCAGGCCGTTGAGCACCACGTAGAAGGCGGGCAGGGCCAGGATGTGGCCGGTGAACATGGCGCAGAACACGGCGAAGGAGTAGAAGAACAGATTCAGCAGGGAGGACACCACCAGCCAGGTGAACAGGCTGGAGAACACCACCGCGCCGCAGGCCGCCTCCGCCGCCAGGGCCAGGAGGAACACGGCCAGGTTGGCCAGGATGAGGAAGCCCAGCCCCGCCAGGTAGCTGGTGAGGAAGAGGCCCTCCCGCCGCAGGGGGAGGGCGTGGAACAGGCTCACGGAGCGGGCGCTGTACAGGTAGGAGAACACCGCCATGGCCGCCAGCAGGCCGAACACCGCCGCCAGGAGGGTGGCGGCGCTGAACCAGCCGGTGGTGTCCAGGTAGTTGAGGGGGAGCACCCGGGCGTCCGCCGCCATCCAGCCGGAGCGGCTCCCCGCCAGGATGCCCAGGGGGAGGCACATGGTCCAGATGAGCCCGTACAGCCCCCAGATGGGCCAGAACCGGGCGAAGTGCTTGGCAAACAGGGTCTTGTTAAAGTACGATGTCCCGAACTGCATAGTCCTCACCTCCCAGCTCATAGATAAAGATCTCCTCCAGGGTCAGGGGCAGGGCCTCCAGCAGGATGGGCCCGAAGGCGGCCAGCCGGTTGGTGACCTCGGTGGCGCCGCCCCGGACAATCAGGGTGTGGATGCGCCCCACCCGGGACACGTGGAGGATCTGCAGATCCTCCGGCATCCGGGGCATCTCCTTCTCCTGGAACACCACCTGCATCTTCACCAGGTTCTCCTGGAGATCGCTGAGGCTCCGCTCGATGAGCACCCTGCCCCTGGACAGGATGCCCACGTGGTCGCACACGTCCTCCAGCTCCCGCAGGTTGTGGGAGGACACCAGCACCGTGGTGCCGTGCTCCGCCACGTCCCCCATCAGCAGGCCCCACACCTGCCGCCGCATCACCGGATCCAGGCCGTCCACCGGCTCGTCCAGCACCAGCACGTCGGGCCGGCAGCACAGGGCCAGCCAGAAGGCGGCCTGCTTCTGCATGCCCTTGGACAGGCGGCGGATGGGCTGCTTCTCGTTGATGGTGGTGAACACGTCCTTCAGCGCCTCGTACCGCGCCCCGTCGAACCGGGGGTAGAAGCCCTTGAAGAAGCGCATCATGTCCCGGGTGGAGGCGGAGAGGAAGTAGTACAGCTCGTCGGGGATGGAGGCAATCCGGGCCTTGGCCGCCGGATTTTCATAGATGGGGTTGCCCTCCAGCAGCACCGAGCCGCTGTCCTGCCGGTAGATGCCGGTGACGTGGCGCAGCAGGGTGCTCTTGCCCGCCCCGTTGGGCCCCACCAGGCCGTAGATGGAGCCCCGGGGCACCGTCATGGTCAGCCCGTCCAGGGCCCTGAATCCGTCAAAGGCCTTCACCACGTTTCTGGCCTCAATCATTGCCTCACTCATGCTCTCTCCTCCTCTCTGTGCCCTGTGCGGCCCGTCTCCGCCGCCTGGAGCCGGGCCGCCAGCTCCCCGGCCGTCAGGCCCAGGAACAAAAGCTCCGCCGCCGAGGCGTCGAACTGCTCCAGCAGCCGCGCCCGCCGGTCGGCGTTCACGTCGGCCTGGGGGGCGGCGAAGGAGCCCTTGCCCGCCACCGTGTACAGATAGCCCTCCCGCTCCAGGGACTCGTAGGCCCGCTGGATGGTGTTGGGGTTGATGGCCAGGGAGGAGGCCAGCGCCCGCACCGACGGCAGCTTGTCCCCCGCCTGGAGGGCGCCGGTCACCACCAGGTGCCGCAGGCCGTCCTTCACCTGCTCGTAGATGGGCCGCGCGTCGCGGTAATTCAATCGGATCATCCCGCCGTCTCCTTTCCGGAAACTGTATCACTTGCATTAGTACAGTCAGTATACACGCCTCCGCCGGGAAAAGTCCTTAATTATTTCTGACGTTTTTCTGACATCGGGGCCGGCCGCCGCCGCGCCCCCCATTCCTTTACAAAACGTTCATATCCGGTTCAAAATGGGTTCACAGGGATGGGATAGGATAACAGCGTGGTCAGAGATGACCATAACCCCCTCTCTTTCCTCTCTTCTTTCAAAAAACAGCGGCACAGGCCTTCGGGCCTGTGCCGCTGCGTCTATCGAAAAAGCGGCAAAGCCGCTTTTTCGAGCAGGATGCAGTCCGCCGCGCGCAGGATTTGTCCGCTTTAGGCGGACAAATCCCACACTTGCGGCCTGAGAAGTGTTTTCTCCAACGCACATGTCGCCGGAGAAAACAGATTTTAATTTTTTCGCGCCTGCGGGCGCGAACTCTGCGAGGCTCTCCTTTGCGGGAGGTCTTTCGACAACCTGAGAGGCACAGGCCTTCGGGCCTGTGTCTCTGCGTTTAATACACTACCCGCAATCCATTCTATAATAGGGAACAGCGGCTTTTGCGCA
>NZ_JAHZDL010000101.1:0-8183 GCF_019422385.1 Flavonifractor sp. | reverse complement strand
GCCACTACACCCGGGAGTACATGGCCGCCCTGCTCACCTCCGTGCTGGACTCCAGTGAGAAGGTGGCCGAGTATATCGCCGAGTGCAAGGACTGCGGCATCGCCCTGCTGCCCCCGGACATCAACGAGTCGGAGGCCGATTTCACCGTCTCCGGCGACAACATCCGCTTCGGCCTGGTAGCCGTCAAGGGGGTGGGCCGGGGCTTCATCAACGAGGTGCTGGCGGAGCGGCAGAGGGGCGGACCCTTCACCTCCTTCCCCGACTTCTGCCAGCGCATGAGCGACGCCGACTGCAACAAGCGGGTGCTGGAGAGCCTCATCAAGTGCGGCGCCTTTGACAGCATGGGATTTCACCGCTCCCAGCTGCTCCGGGCCTATGAGTCCCTGGTGGACTCCATCGCCCAGAACAAGCGCAAGAACCTGGAGGGGCAGTTTGACCTCTTCGGCGGTGGCGGCGGCGGGGAGCAGAAGCCCCCGGAGCTGCGGGTGGAGCCCATCGAGGAGTTCACCCGGCAGGAGCTGATGGCCATGGAGAAGGAGACCACCGGCCTCTACCTCACCGGGCACCCCATGGACGAGTACCGGGCGCTGGCCCGCCAGTGTAAGGCGGCCCCAATCGGCGCCATTCTGGCCGACTTCGCCCAGGAGGGCGGCCCCACCACCTACCGGGATGAGCAGCGGGTGACCCTGGCGGGGGTGGTGGCCTCCGCCCGCACCAAGACCACCCGCAGCAACACCCTGATGGCCTACGTGGTGCTGGAGGACGACACCGGCTCCATGGAGATGCTGGTCTTCGCCCGGGTGCTGGGGGAGGCGGGCCCCTACCTGAAGGAGGGGGTGCCGGTGCTGGCGGAGGGCCGCCTCTCCGTCCGGGATGAGAAGGCCCCCCAGCTCATGTGCGACCGGGTGCGCCCCCTGGAGCACGTGAAGGGCAGCCAGCCCCCGGCGGAAGAGGGCCGGAAAGCCAGGAGGCTTTACATCCGCATACCCAGCCTGGAGGATCCCCGGTGGGAGAAGATCAGGCTGGTGCTCACCATGTTCCCGGGCACCGAGCAGATGAAGGTGCGCTGCGCGGACACCGGCAAGCTGCTGGGCACCCCCTGCCTGGTGCACGACGCCCTGATCCGGGAACTCCAGGAGCTGCTGGGCGCGGAAAATGTGGTGGTCAAGTAGAGAGGCGAATTCATGAAACCCATGAACATCAAAAAGCTGGCGTCCCTGCTCTTTCAGCGCTCTGTGATTGTGGCGGCGCTGATCCTTGTACAGGCGGCACTGATCATCGGAATGCTTGCGCTGTCCTCGGCAGGATACTCGTATGTCAGATGGGGCAGCCTGGTGCTGTCCGTGCTGGCTGTCCTGATTATTGTCAGCCGGCAGACCGACCCGGGGTATAAGATCGCCTGGATCGTTCCCATCCTGCTGTTTCCCGCCTTTGGCTGGCTGCTGTATCTGCTCTGCGGCGGCAACAAGCTGTCAGCCCGGCAGCGGCGGAAGATGCAGGGCATGGATCGCACCATGCTGGAGCAGCTGGAGCGGGACTACAAGGCGGAGCAGCTGGAGCGGCTGGGGGCGGATGCGGCCAATCAGGCCCGCTATCTGGAGCGGTACGCCCGCTGCCCCGTGTACACCAACACCTGGACGCGCTATTTTCCGCTGGGGGATGACGCCTTCCCCGTCATGCTGGAGGAGCTGAAAAAGGCGGAGAAGTATATCTTCCTGGAATATTTCATCATCGCCCCCGGCGTGTTCTGGGACTCCATTGTGGAGATCCTGCGGGAAAAGCACGCCGCCGGGGTGGACGTGCGGGTGATCTACGACGACGTGGGCTCCCTGAACACCCTCCCCATGAACTACGCCCACAAGTTTGAGGCCGAGACCGGCATCCCCTGCTGCTTTTTCAACCGCTTCAAGCCCATCATCTCCATCCGCATGAACAACCGGGATCACCGGAAGTTCTGCATCATCGACGGCCACACCGCCTTCACCGGCGGCATCAACCTGGCCGACGAGTATATCAACCAAAAGCCCCGCTTCGGCCACTGGAAGGACAGCGCCATCCTGCTGAAGGGGGAGGCGGCGTGGAGCATGACGGTGATGTTCCTCACCATGTGGGAGTATATCCGGGATGTGGAGGAGGACTACAGCCGCTTCCGCCCGGCGGCCCTGCCGGCGGAGGCCGCCGGGGGGGCCGGATACTATGTCCAGCCCTATACCGACAACCCCCTGGACGACGAGCCGGTGGGGGAGACGGTATACCTGAACCTGATCAGCAAGGCCAAGCGGTATCTCTATGTCATGACGCCCTACCTGATTGTCAGCGACAGCGTGAATACCGCCCTGTGCAACGCGGCCAAGGCGGGGGTGGACGTGCGCATCATTACCCCCCATATTCCGGACAAGCCCCTGGTGTTTGAGCTGACCCGCTCCCATTACGAGCCCCTGCTGGAGGCGGGGGTGCAGATCTTTGAGTACACCCCCGGCTTTGTCCACGCCAAAAATATGGTGGTGGACGATCTCTGCGCCGTGGTGGGCTCCATCAACCTGGACTATCGCAGCATGTTCCTCCACTTTGAGGACGCGGTGCTGCTCTACCGGGATCCCACCATCCTGGATGTGAAACGGGATTTCCTGGAGACCCAGTTTAAGAGCCAGCCGGTGACGCTGGAGGAGTGCCTGGCCCACGCCTGGCCCCGCCGGCTGTTCCGCTCCATCCTGCGGGTGCTGGCCCCGCTGCTGTAGGTGAAACAGGCCCCAAAAGAGCACGCCCCGCGTACCGACGCGGGGCGGACTTTTTGGGCTTGTTTCAGGTTCACTCCTCCCGTTCGTCCTTTCCATCCTCACCGGAGGAGAGGAGAGCGGAGAGCACCTCGTTGTAGATGCGTTCCGGCTCCGCCTTGAAGTTCCTGGCCAGACGGTCGGCCTGCTCCTGGGAGCCGCAGAACATCTCCAGGGTCAGCAGGTTGCCGGTCTCGTCGTCCAGAAAGAGCTGCAGGGCGACACCGCCGTCCGTGCGCAGATGGGTCTCGGCCCGCACCTGTGCGTTGCGGCGGAGGATGCCGTTGAGCTTGACCAGCTGGGCGCTGCACTTGCGCTTGACGGAGAAGGGGAGGCTGCTTTCACAGGCGGCGCTGTTGGCCCGCCCCTTCTCCGTGATGGCGTAGAGCCCGTCCTCCAGGGTCAGGTGGCCGGTATCCACCAGCTCGGACAGGGCCTCGGCAAAGTCGAAGTAGTCGATGCCGTCGTCGCACACGGTCAGCCCCGTCACGGTGGCAAAATCCACCGGGGCCGCCACACGGCACATGAAGTAGAGGATCAGCAGTTTCATATCAAGCTTGTCATGGATGAAGCCGTATCGCGCCATGGGGAGCTCCTTTCAGCGGACGGGGATAACCACTATATCTATGTACTTATTATACCGAAGGAACGAAAAAAGCACAAGGGGTATTTTCTGCCCGCCAAAGACGCAAAAACGCGCCTCTGCAGGCAGAGGCGCGGAGTGTCTGGTCTGTCTCCCGCAGGGGGCGATTGCCGCCCTGCGGGAGACAGTAATGGGGGTGGGTCAAAGAGAGGAAAAGAGAGGAGGAGGTTCGACAGGATTGCTTTGGTCTTCCTGGCAGTCTCTATTCTATCAGCTTCCGCCGGCAAGTGGTGAACCATTTCCAAACTTACTATGAACGTTCTATGAACGCCAGAATGCCTCTAAATCTGCGGCCCCCGGACGCGGTAGAGGGCGTTGAGCACCCGCCAGTTCTGGGGGAAGGGCCGGTTGAGATTCCAGTATCCCACGCCGTCCAGGCCGTACTCCGGCACCAGGGCCAGCTTGGCCTGGATGGAGCGGGCGTCCTCGAACCACACCTCGTGCCCGCCGCCGTATTCGTCGGTATAGCGGAACCAGGGGGCCTGGGACTGCTGGTCATACTGGATCTCCACGCCGTAGCGGACGGCCAGGGCCACCGCCTCCTGGGGGGAGAGGGACTGGGCCCTGGTGCGGCCCTGGACAAAGGGGAGGGGCCAGTCGTACCCGTAGAGAGGCACCCCCAGCCACAGCTTCTCCGCCGGGATCTCGGTGAGGGCGTACTCCACCACCCGGCGCACGTTGGGCAGTGGAGCCACCGCCATGGGCGGGCCGTAGATATAGCCCCACTCGTAGGTCATGAGAAGCACCCGGTTGACAGCGGCGCCGATGGCGGCGTAGTCGTGGCCCTCGTAGAGGGTGCCCGGCTGGTCGGCGGAGGTCTTGGGGGCCAGGGCGGCCAGCACCGGCAGGTCCAGGGGGGCCAGCCGCTCCGTCAGCCGGGCCAGGAAGGCGGCGTAGGCCCCGGCATCCTCCGGCGGCAGATACTCAAAGTCCACATCCAGCCCCCGGTAGCCCTTTCGGAGCAGCATGGCCTCCAGGTTGTCGATCAGGGTGTCCTGCAGCGCCTGGTCGGTGAGGGCCAGGTGAGCCAGCTCGTTGGAGAAGCCGCCGCTTTCCGTGAGGGTGGACAGGTGCATCAGCGGGGCGGTGCCCGCCTCCACCGCGGCGGCCAGGAGGGCCCTGTCGTCCAGCTCCACCAGCGCCCCCTGGGGGGTGAAGCCGTAGGTAAAGGGGGTCAGGTAGGTGAGATAGGGCAGGACGGAGGAGAGCAGGGAGGAGGGGATAAAGGGGTAGGCGTAGCCGCTGGCGGTTAGCTCCCCCTCCGGCTCCTGATCATAGGAGATCACCAGGGTCTCCCCCGGGTAGATGTCCGGCCGGCCGCCCAGGATGGGGTTGTTGCGGTAGAGCTGACGGAGGGAGAGCCCATAGGCCGCGGCGATAGAGGCGGCCGTCTCCCCAGCCTGCACCGTGTGGGTCTGGGTGGGGAACTGCACCACCAGCGCCTGGCCCACCGCCAGGCGGCCGGAGCTCTCCAGGTCGTTGTCCAGCACCAGCTGGGACATGGGGATGCCGTACGCCAGGGCGATGGAATAGGCGCTCTCCCCGGGCCGCACCACGTGGATGACCATGGCGGCGCCTCACAGCAGGGTGATGAAGTCGCCGCTGGCCCAGCCCACCACGTTGTCGAAGCGCACCACATACCAGCCCTGCCACTGGTTGAGGACGGTGAGCCGGGCGCCGTCATAGGCCCGGGCAATCACGGCGGAGCGGGTGTCCGGCTTATCCCGTATGTTCAGGTAGCCCCAGGACACGTCCACCACGGCGGGCCGGGGGGCCTGGGGCTCCAGGAAGGGCAGGCCGAAGTACTCGGTGAGGGAGAGGACGATGCTGCGGGCGATGGCGTCCAGATTGTTCTTCACCCAGGCGGCGTCGTCCGGGTTGTCGTGGTAGCCCAGCTCCAGGAACACCGAGGGGGCCCGCACCCGGCGCACCTCACCGATGGAGGTGGTGGGCTCCGCCCGCACCAAGTTAGGCAGGGGGTAGATGGTTTTCAGGCCGTTGGCCACCAGGTTGGCGGCCCGCTGTCCCTGGACGGAGCCGGGATAGTAGAACACCAGCACCCCCCGCACCTGGCCGTACTGGCCCTCCGGCGCGGCGTTGGAGTGGAGGGCCAGGTGGAGATCATAGCTGCCCGCGTTGGAGGCCCGGATGGAGGACGCGGCGGTCATCTCGGGGGTGTTGCGGGTGTAGCGGATGCCGGCGGCGGTGAGATAGGGCACCATGGCGTCGGCCAGGCGGTTCATCCACTCCTCCTCGGTGCCGCCGTTGACGTACAGGTTGTTCTCCTGGGTGGAAGGGGAGAGATAGATGATGGGCATGGGAATACCTCCTTTTGCCCATCCTATGCGCCGGACCGGCCGCCTGACAGCAAAAAAGCGGGACGGATCAGCTCCGTCCCGCAGCAGCCTGTCGAAAAGTCTTTTCGACAGGCTGCTGAACTTTTTGAAACTTTTTTGAAGTTTCAAAAAGTTGTTTGATCCAACGCGAAAGGGAACCCTGACGGTTCCCTTTCACACTATCCTTCCCTCCGAATCCTTCGGTCGGAGGACTTATCGATAGTCTCAGGCGGGACGGATCAGCTCCGTCCCGCCGCTTTCAGCTTTTGGTGAATATATTGGGGCACGCTGTCCTGGGGGATGCCCAATGCCACGGCGAGCTCCCCGTAGAGCAGCGCTTCCGCCCGCTTGCGGAAGCGCTCGTCCACCTTGCCCGGCTGCCGCCCGGCCCGGCGGGCGTCCGAGTCCTTGTGGTGGATGGTTTTGAGCAGCCGGGCCAGCTCCGCGCTGTCGTTGGCGCGGAAGGATTCCTGGTAGGCGTGGGAGCGGAGCTGGGGATTTTTGGTGTCCACCGGGCACTCCGGCAGGCCGGGCAGCTGGAGGATCAGCGCGTCTGCCTCCTGCCGGGTGAGCACCGGCCGCATGGACACGTGGGCGTCCACCGGCACATAGATGGTCTCCGTGCTGGCCAGGGGGCGGAGGGTATAGTAGGGCCGATGCCGGTCGCAGGCGCTGGAGGCCGGCGTCCCCACCGCCATCACCTGGCAGACGCCGCTGCCGCCGTAGACCACATAGTCTCCAATCTGATACATAGGCCCACCAGCTCAGTCCAGATAGGTGCCGCAGCTGTAGAAGTTATACTGCCGCCTGAGCCTGACGATCACAGAGCCGTCCGGCTGAGGCGTTTCCGCTTCGATTTTATAGGCCACCTGCTTGCGCGTCAGAGACAGCTTGTAGCTCTCCACCTCTTGGCGCACCATTTTGGCGGCCAGCTCGGGGCTGAGATCGTCGCTGGCGGAGAAGAGAATGGTCTGTTCCAGGCAGGCGCTCTGAATCCGTTTCATGGGCAATTCCTCCTTTTCATCTATAAAAATGATAGCACATTTTGATTTTTGCCCGCCAGTGAAACTTTTTGCATAAAATCAACTTTGGAGATTCCGCGCAGAGTAAGACCTGTCCTGTTTTGTGTATTTTGACCATAGGAAAAGCGCCCGGCGGCTTGGCCGCCAGGCGCTTGCGGCTGTTAATAAACCCTCCAGCCAAAGGATTCGGAGGGAAGGATAGTGTGAAAGGGAACCGTCAGGGTTCCCTTTCGCGTTGGATCAAACAACTTTTTGAAACTTTTTTGAAGTTTCAAAAAGTTTAGCAGCCTGCCGAAAAGTCTTTTCGGCAGGCTGAAGTGCCCGGCGGCTTGGCCGCCAGGCACTTTCACGGATAGAAAAGAGATTCAGTTGAGCCGGCCCTCCAGCGCGTCCAGCTCCTGGGAGAGCTGTTTCGGCAGCTTGTCGCCGAACTTCTGATAGAACGCCCGGATGCCCTTGACCTCCTCCTGCCACAGGGCCTTGTCCACGCCCAGCAGGCCCTTCAGGGTGTCCAGCTCCACGCCGGAGTCCTCCAGATCGATGTCCTCGGGCCTGGGCTCGTAGCCAATGGCGGTCTCCGCCGCGTCGGCCTCACCGAAGCAGCGCTTCAGGATCCACTCCAGCACCCGCAGGTTGTCGCCGAAGCCGGGCCAGATGAAGTTCCCCTCGTCGTCGGTGCGGAACCAGTTGACGTTGAAGATCCTGGGGGCCTTGTCTCCCAGCTTCTCACCCATGTCCAGCCAGTGCTGCCAGTAGTCGGCCATGTGATAGCCGCAGAAGGGGAGCATGGCCATGGGATCCCGGCGCACCACGCCCACCGCGCCGGTGGCGGCGGCGGTGGTCTCCGAGGCCATGATGGAGCCCACAAACACGCCGTGGGCCCAGTCCCGGGACTGGTAGACCAGGGGGGCGGTCTTGGCCCGGCGGCCGCCGAACACGATGGCGGAGATGGGCACGCCCTGGGGGTTCTCAAACTCGGGGGAGATGCAGGGGCAGTTCTTGGCCGGGGCGGTGAAGCGGGAGTTGGGATGGGCGCCCTTTTCGGTGGAAGTCTTTCCGTTCCAGGGGCGGCCCTTCCAGTCCACCGCGTGCTCCGGCGGGTTCTTGTCCAGGCCCTCCCACCACACGGTGTTGTCGTCCAGGTTATGTACCACGTTGGTGAAGATGGTGCCCTGCCGGGTGGTGGCCAGGGCGTTGGGGTTGGATTTGGCGTTGGTGCCGGGGGCCACGCCGAAGAAGCCGTACTCCGGATTCATGGCCCACAGGCGGCCGTCGGGGCCGATGCGCAGCCAAGCGATGTCGTCGCCCACGCACCAGACCTTCCAGCCGGCCTTGCGGTAGTGCTCCGGTGGAATGAGCATGGCCAGGTTGGTCTTGCCGCAGGCGGAGGGGAAGGCGGCGGCCAGGT
>NZ_JAHZDL010000100.1:0-8286 GCF_019422385.1 Flavonifractor sp. | reverse complement strand
TGCTGGTCAACGCCGGCTCCTCCGCCCTGGCGGGGGGCCACCCCAGCAGCGCCGGTGTGCCGGTGGGGGCGGCGAAAGACACCCTCACCGCCCAGTTCAACGATCTGGACAGCGTACGGGAGCTGCTGGAGGGGAACCCCGGCCAGGTGGCCGCCGTCATTGTGGAGCCGGTGGCCGCCAACATGGGGGTGGTGAATCCCGCCCCCGGCTTTCTCCCCGGCCTGCGGCAGCTGTGCGACCAGCACGGCGCCCTGCTGATCTTTGACGAGGTGATCACCGGCTTCCGGCTGGCCCTGGGCGGCGCCCAGGAGTATTTCGGCGTGAAGGCCGACTTGGTCACCTTCGGCAAGATTATCGGCGGCGGCATGCCCGTGGGTGCCTACTGCGGCAGCCGGGAGCTGCTGGAGCAGGTGGCCCCCTGCGGCCCGGTGTACCAGGCGGGCACCCTCAGCGGCAACCCGGTGGCCATGGCCGCCGGCCTGGCCCAGCTCACCTACCTGAAGGAGCACCCCCAGGTGTATGCCGACATCGCCGCCAAGGGGGAGAAGCTGGCCTGCGGCCTGCGTGCCGCGGCGGAGGAGGCCGGGGTGCCGGTGGCCATCAACCAGATCGGCTCCCTGCTGGCCCCCTTCTTCACCCCCACCGAGGTGACCACCTTCACCGACGCCAAGGGCAGCGACGTGGGCCGCTACGCCAAATACTTCCAGGCCATGCTGGAGCGGGGCGTGGCCCTGGCCCCCGCCCAGTTCGAGGCCATGTTCGTTTCGGAGGCCCACGGGGACGCGGAGCTGGACGCCACCCTGGCGGCCGCCCGGGCGGCCCTCCGGAGCCTCTAACCTTCCAACACAAAAGCAGCCCCCGTCCCGATTCCGGGACGGGGGCTCAGCCTATCGAAAAAGTCTTTTCGACAGGCTGCTAAACTTTTTGAAACTTCAAAAAAGTTTCAAAAAGTTGTTTGATCCAACGCGAAAGGGAACCCTGACGGTTCATCTCCGCGCTAAGCGCCGCCGCTTTGCGGCGGTTGCGCTTCGAAACGCCCTGCGGGGCAGCCTTTCACACTATCCTTCCCTCCGAATCCTTTGGCTGGAGGGTTTATCGACAGTCTCAGCCCCCGTTCCACCGGAACGGGGGCTGCTTGCTGCTACGGCTTACAGACGCTTCTCCAGATTGGCCTTGATGGCCCGGATGAACTCCGGGGAGGTGACGCCCCTGGCGGGGGTCTCGCCCTCCCACAGGCCCACCAGATCGCGGGTCATGGTGCCGCCCTCGATGGTGTCGATGGTGGCCTGCTCCAGCTTGTCGGCGAACTGGCCCAGCGCGGCGATGCCGTCCAGCTCTCCCCGCTTGCGCAGGGCGCCGGTCCAGGCGAAGAGGGTGGCCACCGGGTTGGTGGAGGTCTCCTCCCCCTTCAGGTACTTGTAGTAGTGGCGGGTGACGGTGCCATGGGCGGCCTCGTACTCGTACTTGCCGTCGGGGCTCACCAGCACGGAGGTCATCATGGCCAGGGAGCCGAAGGCGGTGGACACCATGTCGCTCATCACGTCGCCGTCGTAGTTCTTGCAGGCCCAGATGAAGCCCCCCTCGGAGCGGATGACCCGGGCCACCGCGTCGTCGATGAGGGTGTAGAAGTACTCGATGCCCAGCTCGTCAAATCTGGCCTTGTACTCGGAGTCGAAAATCTCCTGGAAGATGTCCTTGAAGGTGTGGTCGTACTTCTTGGAGATGGTGTCCTTGGTGGCAAACCACAGATCCTGCCTGGTGTCGATGGCGTACTGGAAGCAGGAGCGGGCGAAGGAGGCGATGGAGCTGTCCTTGTTGTACTGGCCCTGGAGCACGCCGCCGCACTCGAAGTCATAGATGGTCTGGCGGAATTCCTCCTTCCCGTCGGCGCCGGTAAACACCAGCTCCGCCTTGCCCGGTGAGGGCACCCGGTACTCGGTGCACTTGTACACGTCGCCGTAGGCATGGCGGGCGATGGTGATGGGCTTCTTCCAGGTCTTGACCACCGGGGAGATGCCCCTGACCATGATGGGGGCGCGGAACACGGTGCCGTCCAGAATGGCGCGGATGGTGCCGTTGGGGGACTTCCACATCTCGGAGAGCTTGTACTCCTCCACCCGCTGGGCATTGGGGGTGATGGTGGCGCACTTCACCGCCACGCCGTACTTCTTGGTGGCCTCGGCGGAGTCCACGGTCACCTGATCCTTTGTCTTTTCCCGCTCGGGCAGGCCCAGGTCGTAATACTCGGTTTTCAGGTCGATATAGGGCAGGAGCAGCTCGTCCTTGATCTGCTTCCACAGCACGCGGGTCATCTCGTCCCCGTCCATCTCCACCAGCGGGGTGGTCATCTGAATCTTTTCCATGGTCTCCTCCTCAGTCGTGATTGAAATTCCAGCTGAGCCAAATTATACCCCGAACGCGGCAAAATGGCAAGGGATTGTGTGCGCTTTGCCACTTGTCCGCCGCCCGGGATCTGGAGTATACTGAAAGGCAGTTTTTGTAAGGAAAAGAGAGGATTGCCCCGTGTTCAGCAAGCAGGCCCTGCGCAGGCTCATCATCCCCCTGATCATCGAACAGTTCCTGTCCGTCATGGTGGGCATGGCGGACATCATGATGGTCTCCGCCGCCGGGGAGACCGCCGTGTCCAGCGTGGCGCTGGTGGATCTCATCAACGTGCTCATCATCAACGTGTTCTCCGCCCTGGCCACCGGCGGCGCCGTGGTGTGCGCCCAGTCCATCGGCGCCCAGGAGCTGGATCGGGCCAACCGGGCGGCCAACCAGCTCATGTACATCGTCACCGCCGCCGCCCTGGTGATCATGGGCCTGGTGCTGCTCCTCCACCGCTGGCTGCTGGGCCTGCTCTTCGGCCAGGTGGAGCCCGCCGTCATGGAGGGGGCGGTCACCTATTTCGTCATCTCCGCCTGGTCATACCCCTTCATCGCCCTGTACAACGGCTGCGCCGCCCTGCTGCGGGCCATGGGCAACTCCCGGGCCTCCATGTATGTCTCCGCCCTGATGAACGTGCTCAACGTCATCGGAAACGCCGTGCTGGTCTACGGCTTCCACATGGGGGTGGCCGGCGTGGCCCTCCCGTCCCTCTTCTCCCGGGCCGTGGCGGCGGCGGTCATGCTGGCCCTCCTCCACAGCGGCCGGGGCCTGGTGCGTATCCACGGTCTGCTCCGCTTCCGGTTTGAGCCGCCCACCATGGCCAAGATCCTCCGCATCGGCATCCCCAACGGCCTGGAGAACAGCTTCTTCCAGCTGGGCCGGGTGGTGCTGGTGAGCCTGATCTCCACCTTCGGCACCGCCCAGACCGCCGCCAACGCGGTGGCCAACAACATCGACAACTTCGGCGTGATCCCAGGCCAGGCCCTGGGGCTGGCCCTGATCACCGTGGTGGGCCAGTGCGTGGGGGCCCAGGAGTGGGAGCAGGTGCGCTTCTACACCAAGAAGCTGGTGAAGTTCACCTACCTGTGCACCTGGGGGCTCAATGCGGTGCTGCTGCTGTGCCTGCCGCTGATCCTCGGCCTGTACAGCCTGACGCCGGAGACCCACTGGTACGCCGCGGTGCTCATCTGGATCCACAACGGCTGCGCCATGCTGTTCTGGCCCCTGGCCTTCACCATGCCCAACGCCCTGCGGGCCGCCGGCGACGTGCGGGTGCCCATGGCCGTCTCCATCGTGTCCATGGTGACGGTGCGGGTGGGGGGCAGCTACCTGCTGGGCCTCCACTTCGGCCTGGGGGCCATCGGCGTGTGGATCGCCATGGTGGGGGACTGGATCGTCCGGGTGATCTGCTTTGTGCTCCGCGCCCGGAAGAAGCTGTGGCTGGAGCACCCCTGAAATACGCCGCATAGAATGGGCGGGACCGAACCGGTCCCACCCATTTTGTCTTGGAAAGGGTGCAGTATATTGCGCAAATTTCTCACCGCCCTGCTCCTGTGCGCCGGGCTGCTGGCCACGGCCATGCCCGCCCTGGCCCTGGAGCCCGCCTCCCGCCCGCTGTACGCCGGCATGGACATCAGCGTCTACCAGGGGGAGGTGGACTTCAATGCCGCCCGGGACGACGGCATCGAGGTGGTCTATATCCGCGCCGGCTACGGCAGCGGCGGGGTGGATGCCTGCCTCCAGTCCCACTACCAGGGGGCCAGGGCGGCGGGCCTCCACATCGGCTTTTACCACTTCCTCTACGCCCGCACGGCGGCGGAGGCCCGGGCGGAGGCCCGTTTCTTCGCCTCCCAGCTCTCAGAGCTGACCTACGACTGCCGGCCGGTGCTGGACATCGAGGAGCTCTCCGGCCTCAGCAGCGCCCAGGCCAGCGCCATCGCCTCGGCCTTCCTGGAGGAGCTGGAGTCCCTCATCGGCCAGCCCCCCATGGTGTACACCAGCGCCTACGATGCCAGCCACGTGCTGGACAGCTCGGTGGCCCGCTGGCCCCTGTGGGCGGCGGACTACGGGCCCTCCCAGCCCCATGTCACCGCCAACTGGACGTCCTGGGCCGGGTTCCAGTACACCGACCGGGGCACGGTCAGCGGCGTCAGCGGCTATGTGGATCGGGACTCCTTTACGGCGGAGATCTTCCTCTCAGAGGCGCCGGCGCCTGCGGCGGACACCTATACCGTCCGGCGGGGGGACACCCTGTGGGGCATCGCCCGGCGGTACAACACCACCGTCAGCGCCCTGGCCTCCCTCAACCACATCGCCAACCCCGATCTGATCTACCCCGGCCAGGTGCTCAATCTGCCCCGGGGCGCCGCCCCATCGGCGGGCACCTACACCGTCCGGCAAGGGGACACCCTGTGGGGCATCGCCCGGCGGTACAATACCACCGTCAGCGCCCTGGCCTCCCTCAACCGCATCGCCAACCCCGATCTGATCTACCCCGGCCAGGTGCTGCGGCTGCCTGCATAAGGAAAGCGGGGGGACGGGATTTGCTCCCGTCCCCCCGCCCAGGCTGTCGAAAAACCCTCCGTGAGGAAAAGCCTCGCAGAGTTCCTGCGGCCGCAGCCGCAGGAATCAAATCAAAATCCGTCATTTCCGGGGACAGGCGCCTCGGAAATGACACTTCTCATGGCGGAAGGGGTGACTTTTTCGCAAGAAAACGAACCCCTTCCGCCATGTGGCCTTTCTCGAAAAAGCGGCAAAGCCGCTTTTTCGACACGCTGAGCGGGGGGACGGGATTTGCTCCCGTCCCCCCGCCGGGGGAAGGCCGGTTTTCTGCCTGCACTCAGTCGTCGGAGAGCAGGATGCGGTCGTTGTCCAGCTCCTTGCCCGCGCCGGCCCGGAACCGCTCCAGCAGATCCTCCACCGTGAGGCCCTGCCGCTCCTGGCCCTGTATGTCCAGCACGATGCGGCCGCCGTCCATCATGAAGGTGCGGGTGCCCAGCTCCAGGGCGTTTTTCATGTTGTGGGTGATCATCAGCGTGGTGATGTGGTGTTCCTCCACGATCTCCCGGGTGAGGGCGAGCACCTTCTCCGCCGTGGCGGGATCCAGGGCGGCGGTGTGCTCGTCCAGCAGGAGCAGCTTGGGGGGCACCATGGTGCACATCAGCAGGGTGAGGGCCTGCCGCTGGCCGCCGGAGAGCAGGCCCACCGGCTGGCGCATCCGATCCTCCAGGCCCATGTCCAGGCGGGAGAGCTGCTCCCGGAAGAAGGCCTTGTCCGCCCTGGACACCCGGCTGAAAAAGGCCTTCTGGTGCTTGGCAGTGCGGAGATAGGCCAGGGCCAGGTTCTCCTCGATGGTCATGTGGGGGGCGGTGCCCCGCATGGGATCCTGGAACAGCCGGCCGATCTGCCGGCTGCGGCGGTAGGCGGGCAGGTAGGTGATGTCCCGGCCGTCCAGGGTGACGGAGCCCTCATCCACGTAGAAGTCGCCGGCCACCGCGTTGAACAGGGTGGACTTGCCCGCCCCGTTGGAGCCCACGATGGTGACGAAGTCCCCGTCGGCCAGGGTGACGCTCAGGCCGTCCAGGGCCTTCTTCTCGTTGACCGTGCCGGGGTTGAAGGTCTTGGAGACGTTTTTCAGCTCCAGCATTTACTTCTCCCCCTTTCTGGCCGCCAGGGCCTTCCGCTTCCTGGCCTGGAAGGCGGCCCAGCTCTTCAGGGTGGGGGCGGCGATGGCCAGGCCCACCACAATGGCGGTGACCAGCTTGAGGCAGTCAATGGGAACCACCTTGGTATAGAGCACGATGGCATAGATAAAGCGGTAGAGGATGCTGCCCACAATCACCGCGACGGCTCCCCGGAACATGGCTCCCCGGCCCACGATGGTCTCGCCGATGATCAGGCAGGCCAGGCCGATGACCACCACGCCGGTGCCCGCGTTGATGTCGGCGGTCTTCTGGGCCTGGCCCACCACCGCGCCGGACAGGGCGGTGAGGGCGTTGGCGATGCACAGGCCGATGGTGATGGTGAAGGTGGGGTTGATGGAGGAGGCGCGCACCATGTCCCGGTTGTCGCCGGTGGCCCGGATGGACAGGCCCAGCCGGGTGCCCAGGAAGGCCACCAGCAGCACCCCGGCCAGCACCGTGATGCCAGCGGACAGGAGAATAGCGTTCCAGCTGCCGCCGATGCCGGTGTCCCGGAACAGGGTGAAGATGGTGTCCTGCCGCAGCAGGGACTGGTTGGCCTTCCACCCCATGGCCATCAAATTGACGGTATACAGCCCCGTGTTGGTGACGATGCCCGCCAGGATGGAGGGCACCCCCAGCTTGGTCTGGAGGAAGGCGGTGACGAACCCGGCGCAGGCCCCGGCGGCCATGGCGGCGGGGATGGCCAGGAAGGGGTGCCCGGCGGCGGTGAGGCTCACCGACACCGCACAGCCCAGGATGAAGCACCCGTCGGTGGTGAGATCGGCGATGTCCAGCACCCGGTAGCTGAGAAACAGGGCCATGGCCACCAGGGCGTACTGGAAGCCCAGCTCCAGGGCGGTCTGGGTCACAAAGAGCATGGCGCTCGCGCTCCTTTCAGCAGGGTAAAGCCCCCGGCACCGGCCGGGGGGCTTGCCTCTGGTTGGTTATAAACTCACTCTTCGGTGGTGGTGACGGCGGCCACCTCGCCCAGGGACTCAAACACGGAGGTGTCGATGCCCAGGGCCTCGGCGGTCTCGGAGTTGACGGTGATGAGGCCGCCTGCCACCTGGTAGTAGTCCTCCAGGCTGTCCATGCCCTCGGTCATGGCCTGATAGGCCAGGTCGGCGGTCTGGGCGCCCAGGTCGGTGTAGTTGACGCCGCAGGTGGCGAAGGCGCCGTTGCGCACGAAGGAGTCGGCCCCGGTGTAGTGGGGAATGCCGGCGTTGATGAAGTCCTCGTAGATGGCCAGCTCAGCCGCCATGATGATGTTGTCGGTGGGGGTAAAGACCGCGTCCACCCCGTCGGCGATCAGGGAGCTGGCGGCGGCGATGACCTCGTCATTGGTGTTGGCGGTGGCCTCGGTATAGGCGATGCCCTTCTCGTCCAGATAGGCCTTGGCGTCGGCGATGGGCACCTCGGAGTTGGGCTCGGACAGGGAGTAGAGCAGGCCCACGCTCTGGAGATCCGGGTTCTGGGCCAGCATCATGTCCAGAATCAGATCGGTGTCCAGGGCGTCGCTGGTGCCGGTGACGTAGTCGATGCCGGTGAGCTCGGCCGTCTCGGGATAGGAGATGGCGGCGAACACCACCGGGGTCTGGCTCTCCTCGGCGGAGACGGCGGCTACCTGGGCGGCGGTGGTGGCGATGGGGATGATGGTGTCCACCCCGTCGGCGATGGCCTGGTCGGCCAGCTGACGCAGCACGGTCTGGTCGCCCTGGCCGGAGGTTACCTCGTACTGGATGGTGACGCCGTTCTCCGCGGCAATCTCGTCCAGCCGGGCGGCGATGGCGTCGGCAATCTCGTCCAGGGAGGCGTGATCCATCTGCTTGATGACGGCCACGGTGTAGGTGCCGCCAGAGCCCCCGGTGGAGGCGCTGGCATTGGCTGTCGGGGTGTCGGCGGTGCCGGAGGTGCCGCCGGAACAGGCGGTGAGGGACAGGGCCAGAGCGGCCGCGGTGGAGAGAGACAGGGCTCGGTTCAGCTTTTTCATGTTTGGTTCCTCCCAATCAAAAATTGGGGCGGCAGATGGTGCAGGATATAAAAAACGCTTCTGCCCCATTTCTGGGACAAAAGCGTTTGAAATACTTCTGCGATACCACCCAAATTGACGTCAGAGACGTCCACTCGCTTCACGCACCATCATGCGTGCCCGATGGATAACGGGTGGGATCCCGTCGGCATCTACTTGGTTGCCCGTTCAAGCCGCCCTCGGAAG
>NZ_JAHZDL010000010.1:0-41837 GCF_019422385.1 Flavonifractor sp. | reverse complement strand
ACATTCTGGACACCCCCGGCCACCAGGACTTCTCCGAGGACACCTACCGCACCCTGATGGCGGCGGACAGCGCGGTGATGGTCATCGACGCGGCCAAGGGCGTGGAGGCCCAGACCCGCAAGCTGTTCAAGGTGTGCGCCATGCGGGACATCCCCATCTTCACCTTCATCAACAAGATGGACCGGGAGGCCCAGGACTCCTTCGAGCTGCTGGAGGAGCTGGAGAAGGAGCTGGGCATCGAGACCTACCCGGTGAACTGGCCCATCGGCTGCGGCAAGGAGTTCCAGGGTGTGTACGACCGGGGCTCCAAGAAGATCATCCACTTTACCTCCAACGGCGGCGCCAAGGCGGCCACCGCCACCGAGGTGGAGCTGGGCGATCCCAACCTGGACGGCCTGATCGGGGAGCGGCTGCACCGGCAGCTCACCGACGAGATCGAGCTGCTGGACGGCGCCGCCGCCGAGTTCGATCTGGACCGGGTGCGCCACGGCAAGCTGTCCCCGGTGTTCTTCGGCTCCGCCCTCACCAACTTCGGCGTGGAGCCTTTCCTGGAGCACTTCCTGCGCATGACCACGCCCCCCCTGCCCCGGAAGGCCGGGGAGCTGGTGGTGGACTCCATGGACGACGACTTCTCCGGCTTTGTGTTCAAGATCCAGGCCAACATGAACAAGGCCCACCGGGATCGGATCGCCTTCCTGCGCATCGTCTCCGGCCGGTTTGACGCGGACAAGGAGGTCTACCACGTCCAGGGCGGCAAGAAGATCCGCCTGTCCCGGCCCCAGCAGCTCATGGCGGCCGAGCGGGAGATCATCGAGGAGGCCTACGCCGGCGACATCATCGGCGTGTTCGACCCGGGCATCTTCTCCATCGGCGACACCCTGTGCGCCCCGGGCAAGAAGTTCCAGTTCGACCCCATCCCCACGTTTGCCCCCGAGCACTTCAAGCGGGTGCGCTCTCTGGACACCATGAAGCGCAAGCAGTTCGTGAAGGGCATGGAGCAGATCGCCCAGGAGGGCGCCATCCAGATCTTCAAGACCCCCTATACCGGCATGGAGGAGGTCATCGTGGGCGTGGTGGGCACCCTCCAGTTCGACGTGCTGGAGTACCGGCTGAAAAACGAGTACAACGTGGAGCTCTACATGGAGGGCCTGCCCTACGAGTACCTGCGGTGGATCACCACCGACGACGGGGAGCCCGTCAAGGAGGAGGATCTGATCCTGGGCACCGACGTGAAGCTGGTGGAGGACTACAAGGGCAACCAGCTGCTGCTGTTCGGCTCCCAGTGGGCCGTGGGCTGGACGCAGGAGCGCAACCCCAACCTCACCTTCCACGAGTTCGGCGGCACCCAGTTCTGATGCAAAAATCCCCGGACGGCTGTGCCGTCCGGGGATTTTCTTCTCTGCCTTACGCGGCGGAGAAGCGGGCCTTCAGGCCGGAGCGCTCCAGCGCCAGGCCCAGCACCACAAAGAGCACGCCGCTGCCCACGCCCTGCACCAGGGTGCCCAGGAACTGGGGCCAGAAGGCGTGGACGCTGCCCATCAGCAGGCAGGCCGCCAGGCCGTACGCCGCCGGGGAGAGCAGGCAGGTACCCGCCGCCGCGGCCAGGTTCCGGGGGCAGAGCAGCCGGGGGGATCTGCTGGTGAAGAGCAGGGCCACCACGGCCTTGATCACCAGGGTGGGCACCACCCACATGGGGGCGGTGAGCAGATCCGCCAGCCCGGCCCCCACCATGGCCGCCCCCACGGCGTAGGGGGCGGGCAGCAGGCAGGCCGCCAGATAGATCAGCGCGTCTCCCACGTGGATGTAGCCGCCGGTGGGGATGGGTATGTGAAGCAGGTAGGCGGTCATCACCGCAATGGCCGCCGCGAACAGGGCGGACATGATCAGCAGATGGAGCTTGTTCCGTTCCTTCATTACAGGGGCCTCCCTTTTCTCTGATTTATGCCATCATCCTAACCTCGAACTGACCTTTTGAAAATATTCAGTTTTTTCAAAAATAATAAGGTCAGATTATGAAGGGGACATACACATCAGACAGCGGGGTATTCCAGCTTCACCAGGACGGGCACTGTCCGTCTGGTCCTTTTACACCTTTTCCTCTTCCGGTGGATAAACTGAGTCAGGGGGTGGGCACAATGGAGGAAAAAACGCTGCGGGAGCAGCTGTGCGCGGTGGACGGGAGCCTGCTGTTCCTGGGCCTGCTGCTGCTGTCGGTGGGTCTGTCCTACTGGGGGGTGTCCATCCAGCGGGAGGGGCTGTGCAGAATCCTCCGGGGGGACGGGGCGGGGGCGGAGGAGCTGCCGGAGGTCTTCCCCATTCGGCTGTGGGCCTCGGCCCTGGTGGTGGGGTGCCTGGGGTTCTTCCTCTGTCTGGCGGTAAAGACCGACCGGGAGGCCGGCTACGAGACGGCACAGTCCGCCCGCACCAACCTGTGGGCCTCTGTGCTGGTGTTTCTGGCCGCCCTGCTGCGGTTGGATGAATTGCTGCAAAGTGCCTCTGTCGGACCGCACTCTTCTGTACAGGCGCGTTTGGAATAGGCCGCTGGACCGCCTCTTCCTCTGCGTCTGGCCATTCTCCGGCAGAAGCGGATCTGCCGTCTTCCTCTGGTACACCCCGTACGGAAAAACCGGCAGGCACTTCTGCCTGCCGGTTTTTCGGCGTTTCCGCCTGCGGCTCTGCCGTCTGTTAAGTAACCGTGAGATGCCTGGTTCGTCCGGAGGGCCAGGAGATGCGCTGCGTGGGGCGGGGCGGGTTGCCCTTGAAGTCCCGGTCAAACCAGTGGGGGACGGGGGCCTCCTCCTCGATGGCGCGGAAGAAGGCGGTGAGCTGCTCCGCCGTCTCCGGGACGGCGGCCTCCAGCAGCTGATCCAGATCCGCGTTGCTCTCCGCCGCGGAGGGGTGGGGCTCCTCCTTCAGGGCGATGCCCTTGGCGGAGGGGATGGGCAGCATATGGCTCACCGCGCCGATCACCTTGCCCCGCACCCGCCCGTTGGAGCGGGCCAGGAAGCTGGAGTAGAAGTTCATGGAGCGGTAGGCCCGGCGCATCTGCTCCGGGGAGGCGTGGACAAAGGCCATGGAGGCCGCCTCCCAAACCGCCCTGTCCGCCGGGCTGGCCGGCAGGTGGGCCTTTTCCGAGGCGTCCAGGCCGTCCCGCTCCATGAGCATGCGGTCGTACTCCCCCTCGATGGCCATGTGAGAGATGGGGCCGTCGGCGGCCCGGCTGTCCACATAGCCGTGACAGGCGCTGTCCAGGGCCAGGTGGCAGAGGAAGCCCGCCCCATAGCCGGCGGCCATGGGCACGCCGTCCTCAATGGCCTGGCGGAGCCGCTCCGCCGCGGGCAGGGCGGAGGCCCGGTGCATGCGCACCCCCTCCCGCCGCACCCCGTTGGGCCGGATGGGGTGGTAGAAGAACAGGGGATCCGGGCCCAGGCAGCCCAAGTGGAAGGCCGCCTCCTCCCTTCCGATGCGTCCGGCCAGCTCCCGGGGCAGCTCCTCCAGGACTTTATCGCCAAATTTCAGGTGCGCGTAATAATTGGGCATGGTTGCGTAATTGCCTCCTTGTGCATCCGCAGGGATTTACTCGCTACCCACATTATAGCACACAGATCAAGGGGAGGAAGCGGAAATTTTACAATTTACCGGCGGAAGCGGCCCAGCAGGCGGCCCAGCAGGCCGTTCCGGCTCTCCGGGGCGGGGGCGGGCCGGGCGGCGGCGGAGGCGGCCTCCAGCTCCGCCTCCGCCATGAGGGCGGCCTGGGCGTCCACCGCAGGGGCCCCCTCGGCCCGGGGCACCGGAGTATAGGTGCCCTCCACCCCCAGGTTGCGGGCCTTCACGTTGTCGGAGCAGTAGAGCTCCACATAGTGCTTGATCTGCCGGCGGACGGCGGGGTCGGTGACGGGGCAGGCGATCTCCACCCGCCGCTCGGTGTTCCGGGTCATGAGGTCGGCCGAGCCGATGTACACGCTGGTCTCCGCCCCCGCGCCGAAGGCGTAGATGCGGGGATGCTCCAGGAAGCGGCCCACCACGGAGAACACCCGGATATGGTCGGTGAGCCCCGGCACCCCCGGCCGCAGGCAGCAGATGCCCCGCACGTTGAGGGTGATGGGCACGCCGGCCTGGCTGGCCTGGGCCAGCTTGTCGATGAGCTGCCGGTCGGTGACCGAGTTGACCTTGATGAAGATGCGGGCCTTCTCCCCCCTTCTGGCCTTCTCGATCTCCCCGTCCATCAGCTCCAGCAGCCGGGGCTTGAGGGAGTGGGGGGCCACCAGCAGCTGCTGGTACTCCCCCTCCAGGTTGGAGGTGGACATGTTCTGGAAGAAGGCCGCCGCGTCGGCCCCGATGGCGGGGCTGGCGGTCATGAGGCAGAAGTCGGTGTACAGCCTGGCGGTCTTTTCGTTGTAGTTGCCGGTGCCGATCTGGGTGATGTGCTGGATGCGGCCCTTCTCCCGGCGGGTGATCAGGCAGATCTTGGAGTGAACCTTGTAGTGCTCAAAGCCGTAGAGGATGGTGCACCCCGCCTCCTCCAGCCGCTGGGCCCAGGCGATGTTGGCCTGCTCGTCAAAGCGGGCCCGCAGCTCCATGAGCACCGTCACGTCCTTGCCGTTCTCGGCGGCGGCGGCCAGGTACTCCACCAGCTTTGCGGTGGAGGCCAGGCGGTAGATGGTGATCTTGATGGACAGCACGCTGGGATCGTTGGCCGCCTCCTTCACCAGCCGGAGGAAGGGCTCCATGGAGTGGTAGGGGTAGAACAGCAGGGCGTCCCGCCGGAGGATCTGGGGGATCATCTTCTCCCCCTTGTGGAGCCAGGCCGGCCACTGGGGGGTGTACTTGGGGTAGCACAGGGCGGCAGCGCTCTCCGGGGGCAGCTTCCCCTCCAGGGCGTAGACATAGCCCATGGACAGGGGCGCCTTGGAGACGAACACGTAGTCCCGGGTCAGCTCCAGCCTGGGGCACAGGTAGTCCAGCAGCTCGTCGGAGGGGCTGCCCTGCACCTCCAGCCGCACCGGCGCCAGGCGGGAGCGCTTTTTCAGCACCTTGAGCATGTGGGCCCGGAAGTCCTCCCCCACGTCGTAGTCCTCGTCCTCGGGGCTGATGTCGGCGTTGCGGGTGACGGCGATGACGTGCTTCTCCTCCACCTGGTAGTTGTCAAAGAGGGTGTCGGCAAAGGCCATGATGATCTGCTCGGTGAGCAGGTAGCGCAGCCCCCGCTCCTCCAGCTGGTAAAAGGCGGGCAGGGCCCGGGGTATGGGCACCAGGCCGAAGCGCCGCTCGCCCCCCTGCCGCAGGGTGAGCACCACCGTCAGGCTCTTGGAGGGCAGGTGGGGAAAGGGGTGGTGGATATCCACCACCAGAGGGGAGAGGACGGGGGCGGCGTAGTCCTTGAACCACCGCTCCACCTGCTTGCGCTCCTTGCCATCCAACTCGTCCACCGTCAGGGAGCAGATGTTGCAGGCCCGCAGCCGCTTCTCCAGCTGGGAGACGATCTTGTCCCGCTGCTTGTACAGGGCGGGCACCGCCTTGCAGATGGCCTGGAGCTGCTGGTTGGGGGTGAGGCCGCTCTTGCTGTCCACATGGTGCTCCTTGGATAGGGCCATGTCGGAGATGGAGCCCACCCGGATCATGAAGAACTCGTCCAGGTTGCTGGTAAAGATGGCGGCGAATTTCAGCCGCTCGAACAGGGGGACGGTCTCGTCCCTGGCCTCGGCGAGCACCCGCTCGTCAAACCGCAGCCAAGACAGCTCCCGCTCCTGGGTGTATCGGGTATCCACTTCATTCGTCATGATTTTCCACTCCCATCACACGTTGGAGCAGGTAGCCCTCCCGCACGCCGCAGGCGCTGACCGAGATGGTCTCCACCCCATAGCTCTTCACCACCGCATTGAGGATCACTAGGCCGGGCAGGATGGTGTGCACCCGGTCGGGCGCGGTGCGGAGAATCTGCCGCAGGGTGCCCTGATCCCCCTTTTTCAGCTCCTTGTAGAGGCCACGCAGCTCCTCCGCCGGAATCACCCGGTTGGCCGGATCCGCGCCGGAGCAGGCATTATACAGCTTGGCCGCCGCCCGGATGGTGCCGCCCACGCCCGTCAGATGGGCGCAGTGCACCCCGGCGGTGCGGGCCCGCTCCAGCTCGCTCTCCACCCGGTTCCGCAGGGCCCGCCGCTCCTCCCTGGTGGGGAACAGACCGGAGACATAGTCGGTAAACAGGGACAGGGAGCCCATGGGCAGGCTGCACCCGGAGGTGATGGCGCAGTTCTCATAGGCCACCAGCTCAGTGGAACCGCCGCCGATATCGGCCAGCAGGCCCGCCGCCGGAGCGCCGCCCCCTACCGTGGCCCCCAGGAAGGACAGGGCCGCCTCGTCCGCGCCGGAGAGCACTTCCACCCCCACGCCGGTGACCGCCCGGATGGTGTCCAGGGCCTCCTCGGTGTTGACGATGTTGCGCAGGGGCGCCGTACCGAATACGTGAAGCTCCTTGATGTCAAAGTTGTCCAGCAGGGCCTTGTACCCCGCCAGCACCCGGCAGGCCACCAGGATGCCGCTGTCGGAGAGCACGCCCTCCTTGATATATCCGGCCAGGCCGGCCATCTCCTTCTTGTTCATCAGCAGCTTGAAGCGCCGCCCCTCCCAGTGGTAGATGGACAGGCGCATGGTGTTGGAGCCCACGTCCACAATTCCGCATTTCATGGTTGCACACCTCACAGTTCAAGTCCTTATAGTTTATACGCTTTGCGCCGAAACCGCAACGGATTTTACCAAAGCTTTACGACAAAACCCGCCCTTTTCCCCTCCCCCGCCCGCCACGCCCCGGCGGGCTGAAATTTAGGGCTTGACAAATCCATTCCGTTGTCATATAATAATCAAGCACTCAAAAAACGCGAGACTGGAGCCCTCCACGCCGGAGTGGCGGAATTGGCAGACGCCCGGGACTTAAAATCCCGTGGGAGAAATCCCGTGCCGGTTCGACCCCGGTCTCCGGCACCATATCGCGGGGTAGAGCAGTTTGGTAGCTCGTCGGGCTCATAACCCGGAGGTCGGTGGTTCAAATCCATCCCCCGCAACCATAAACCCGTCAGAATCCATGGATTCTGACGGGTTTTCTCTTGTTTTCATCATTTTTTCTGGATGATTATTTTTGCCGTTTTTATCTGACCCAAACCGTGACCCATACGGGATCTCGGAGCGTTCAGGGCTGGAGACTGCCGGAGAGGATACTGCCCATCGTTTTGGCCGCCTGGCGCTGGGAGGCCGTGGTCACATGGGCGTAGGTGTCCAGGGTAAACCCCGCCGAGAAGTGCCCCAGCATTCCGGATACCGTTTTCACGTCCACCCCGTTCTGGAGGGCCAGGGTGGCAAATGTGTGACGCAAATCGTGGAACCTCACTCGAGGTAGCCCTGCCCGTTTCAGCACCCGGTGGAGCATGTGCAGCACGCTGTCCGGTGAAATCGGCCTGCCGGTGGGGCTAGGGAACACCCACGGGCTGTCTCCTGTTTTCTGTTTCTGTGCTTTCAGAACGCCTATCGTATCCTCTGCCAGCGGCAGGGTGCGGTAGGCGTTTTTCGTTTTCAGGGGCGCCTCCACCACCTCGCCGTTGATCCGGGCGATCTGCCGCCGTACCCGGAGGTCACCCCGCTCCAAATCAATGTCCACCCATTTCAGGCCGAGAAGTTCTCCCCGGCGGAGCCCAGTAGCCAATTCCAGATAGTAGAGCTCAAACACGCCGCTGTCCTTGGACTCTCTCAGGAAGGACTGGAGCTGCTCCACCAGCAGGGTTTTCATCTCCTTGTGCTCCAGCCGGGGCAGGGCACAGCCCTCCGCAGGATTTGCGGTGATCAGTTTCTGCTCCCTGGCTAAGTTCATCGCAGAGGAGATGATCTGGTGGATGTTCCGCACGGTCTTGGGGCTCAGCCCCTTGGCCTGGTGCCTGGACTCCAGCCGGCCTGCCCTTCCCTGCTCCAGCAGCTTCTTGTAGAACTTCTGCAATTCCAGAGGAGTGAGTTTTTCCAGGGGGACCTTGCCAATGTTGGGTTTGATGTGGTTGTCGATGTAGCCCCGGTAGGTCTGGTGGGAGGATGGCCGTACTTTTATCTTGGCGTAGTGCTCAAACCACACCTCCATCCACTGCCCCACCGTGTACCGGCCAACCTTGGCCGTGTCCAGTCCTTTCGCTTCCTCGATTGCTTGTTTCAGCTTGGCCTTGGCCTCTGCCTGGGTTTTTCCCAGGACGTTCTTGTAGATGGCCCTGCCCGTCTCCGGGTCGCGGCCGGCGGTGTACCGGCCCTCCCAGCGACCGTCCTTGCGCTTGCGGAGGTTTCCCTCCCCGTTGGCTCTACGTTTTGCCATGGCTTATTACCTCCTTTGCAGCAACACAACATACCGCAGAAGAGGAGAAATAGCTAGGCCAACGACGCAGAGTTAACAGAACATTATCATTTGCCTTTTCTTTGTTACAACGTATCATTTCCCGTCCAGCGCAAAAGACCCTATCTTTGTTTTATGTGGCGCAGGATTTGCGTACCCCGGCGTGGAAGGATGTCCCCAGCCCAAACGCCCCCACAGCGGCGGTCAAAAAGGCTGGAACCAGCTGGTAACACTGCCTTTCTCAATACTACCGACCACCTAAAACTTCGAACTCCGCCTTCAGCGACCACCTAAGCTTGGTCTGAGCCGAAATCCCGCAACCCCTTGGCACGCCCCGCACTGCGGGGCGTTGTGATTGGGCCGGCGGCGGTTCACCGACGTCGGTCCTTTATCCTAGTACTAAAATCGAACGCCTCCGGAGAACCCAGAATCGGGCCCCCGGAGGCCTTTTCTCTCTGGAATTCATGCTACTCTGGGAGGGCAGATTTTCCGTGACACTCCCGCCCAGGAACCACTTGCCCACACGCGGCCCAACGCCGCCAAAATCCCGTTTCAGGGGGCCCTGCCCCACCCCTGCCCCGAAACCGGCACACAGGGGTGACACGGCCGTGACGGCGGTCGCTCCCTGGCTTGTCCCTCTCTGCACTTTGCCGCACGCTGTGCGCTTCTCCCGAGAAGTGGGTGCGGGTTTCCGCCCGCAAAAGGCGTTTGGCAGGCACTTACGGCAGTTCGCCTCCACCTCAGAATGGGCAAAATCTCTCCGAAAGGAAATTAACGATTGACAACGAATAAAATGGGGAATACAATCAAGTTGCTACAAATAAAATAGCGAACGCACAGGTGCGTCTCCCCTCCGGGTGGAGACGGAAAAGGGAAGCCGGGTGAAACTCCCGCACAGGGCCGCTGCTGTAATTGCGGAGTCCCGCCAAAAATGCCACTGGCAGGTAATGCCGGGAAGGCTGGCGTGGACGGAGACGCATGAGTCAGAAAACCTGCCTGCTGCGTGCACAGGACATGCTCTTCGGATCTCAGGAGCCAGTGTGCGGCAGAGGAATATCCCCCGTAGGCGGGGGATGAACTGTTTGCAGGAAAACCGGGATCGGAGCACGCTCCGACCCCGGTTTTTTGCGTTCATCTTCCCGATACAGAAAGGCGGTCATGCGCAAATGGAACGATACGAATACCCCTTCTCAGCCCTGGTGGGGCAGGAAAAGCTGAAAACCGCGCTGCTGCTCAACCTGGTGGAGCCCCGCCTGGGCGGCGTGCTGATCCAGGGGGAGAAAGGAACGGCCAAGTCCACGGCGGTGCGCGGTTTGGCAGAGCTGATGGACGAGGTGGAGGTGGCGGAGGGGTGCCCCTTCCACTGCCGGATGGATGGTGAGGCGCTGTGCGACGAGTGCCGGTCCAGCCCGGCCCGCCGCGCCGTTCCCTACCGCCGCCGAGTGGTGGAGCTCCCCGTAAGCGCCACCGAGGACCGGGTGGTGGGCACCCTGGATCTGGAGCGGGCGCTGAAGGAGGGCGTCCGCGCCTTTGAGCCCGGCCTGCTGGCCCAGGCCAATGGAAATATCCTCTACGTGGACGAGATCAACCTGCTGGAGGATCACATTGTGGACGTGCTGCTGGACTCCGCCGCCATGGGGGTCAACACCGTGGAGCGGGAGGGGATCTCCTACAGCCATCCGGCCCGCTTCATCCTGGTGGGCACCATGAACCCGGAGGAGGGGGATCTGCGGCCCCAGCTGCTGGATCGCTTCGGCCTGATGGTGGAGGTGCACGGCGAACAGGAGGCGGAGGCCCGCAAGGAGGTGGTGCGCCGCCGCCTGGCCTTTGAGGAAAACCCCGCCGCCTTCTGCGCCCGCTGGGCGCCGGAGCAGGAGGCCCTCCGGCGTCGGATCGGGTCGGCCCAGGCCCTGCTGCCCCAGGTGTCCCTGCCCGAGCCCCTGTTCGATACCGTGGCCCGGGTGTGCACCGCTCTCCAGGTGGACGGCCACCGGGCGGACATCACCATGCTCAAGACGGCACGGGCTCTGGCGGCTCTGGAGGGCCGGACGGAGGCCGGAATGGAGGAGCTGCGGCGGGCGGCGGAACTGGCCCTGCCCCACCGCCTGCGCCGGGCCCCGTTTGAGCAGGCTGGAGATGCCGGCATCGACTGGGAGGCGCTGTTCTATGGATAGGCCCCTGTATCCTTTCACCGCCGTGGTGGGGCAGGAGCGGGCAAAGCAGGCCCTCCTCTGCCTGGCGGTGGAGCCCCGCATCGGCGGGGTGCTGCTGTGCGGGGAAAAGGGGACGGCCAAGTCCACTCTGGTGCGGGCCCTGGGCGGCCTGGAGGGAGTGCGCCTGCTGGAGCTGCCGGTAAGCGCCACGGAGGACATGCTGCTGGGCGGTGTGGAGCTGGAGACGGCGGTGCGCACCGGCCGCAGAACCTTCCAGCCCGGTTTGCTGGCCCGGGCCGACGGGGCGGTACTCTATGCCGACGAGGTAAATCTGCTCCCCTCCGCCCTGACCGCCGCCCTGCTGGACACGCTGGAGACCGGAGTGTGCCGGATGGAGCGGGACGGCATCTCCCACACCTGCCCCGCCCGCTTCGCCCTGGTGGGCACCATGAATCCGGAGGAGGGGACGCTCCGCCCCCAGCTGCTGGACCGCTTCGGCCTCTATGTGGCGGTAACGGGGGAGCGGGAGCCGGAGGCCCGGAAAGAGGTGGTGCGCCGCCGCTTGGCCTTTGAGGAAACCCCCGCCGCCTTTCGCGCCCAGTGGGCCCGGCGGGAGGAGCGGCTGGCCGGGCAGCTGGCCGCCGCCCGCGCCCTGCTGCCCCAGGTGGACGTGGGGGAGGCGGAGGAGCAGGCCGCCTGCCTGTTGGCCCGGCAGGCCAACGCCGCCGGGCACCGGGCGGAGCTGGCCATCCTGCACACCGCCCGCGCCCTGGCTGCCTTGGCCGGGCGCACTTACATCAACTTGGAGGATCTCCACACGGCGGCGGAGCTGGCCCTGCCCCACCGTAGGCGGGAGGGAAGCGAAGGCCCGCCCCCGCGACAGGAGAGAGGGGAGGAGCCCCCTCGGGGATCTGGAGCGGACGGACAGGCCGGGGGCGGGGATGGACCGGCGGACGAGTCCCACCCCGCCGACGGGCCGCCGCAGGAGGGGGTTCAGGCCCCCGCGCCACCCACGGAGCAGGGGCCGTCCCGAGAGCGGTTGGAGCAGGGGGAGAACCTCTACGAGGTGAGAACCCTGCTCACCACCCGGGCCGACCGCCTGGCCCGCCGGGGCAGCGGGCGGCGCAGCAAGACCCGCTCCGCCACCCGGCGGGGGCGGGCCGTGGGCGACCGTATCCCCCGGGGGAAGGCGGAAGATCTGGCGGTGGGCGCCACGCTGCGGGCCGCCGCCCCCTATCAGTGGAGCCGGGGCGGCGGGCAGTCCGGCCTGGTCATCCTGCCCCCCGACCTGCGGGTGAAGGTGCGGGAAAGCCGCGTGGGTGCGGACATCGTGTTCGCCGTGGACGCCAGCGGCTCCATGGGTGCGGCCAGGCGGATGAAGGAGGTCAAGGAGGCGGTGCTCTCCATGCTGATGGACTCCTACCAGAAGCGGGATCAGGTGGGGCTGGTGGCCTTCCGGGGCGGGGAGGCCGCCGCCGTGCTGGAGCTCACCCGCAGCGTGGAGCTGGCCCAGCGGGAGCTCCAGGCCCTCCCCACCGGCGGGCGGACCCCGCTGGCCGCTGGGCTGGAGGAGGCCCGCCGCATGCTGGAGCGGCAGCGCCGCCGGGTGCGGGATTCCCTGCCCCTGCTGGTGCTCATCACCGACGGCCGGGCCAATTTCAGCCGGGGCGGCGACCCGGTGGAGGAGGCCCTGCGGGCCGCCCGGCGGGTGGCGGAGGCCCACATCCCAGCGGTGGTGATCGACACCGAGCGGCAGTTTGTCTCTCTGGGGCTGGCGGCTCAGGTGGCCCAGGTGATGGGTGCGCCCTGCTACCGGGTGGAGGAGCTGCGGGCCAGGCCGCTGGCCCAGCTGGTGCGCGGCCACAGCCCGGCGGCGGGTTAAGGAGGCGTCTATGGTAAAGCTGCTTTTCGTGCTCATGAATGAATACCGGCTCTGGGCCCTGCCTCAGGCCCTGGCCGCCCTGGAGCGCCGGTACCCCGGCGCGGTGGAGGGCAGGGTCTACTCCGTGCGGGAGATAAATGCCGACGCCGGGCTGGAGCGGGCCCTTCTGGCCGACGGCGCGGCGGCGGACATGGCCTTTCTGGCCTCCCATGGCTCGATTCAGAACCTGTACTGCTTTTCCCGGCTGTGGGAGGCGCTGGAGGGGCGGCCGGTCTATTTTACCTCCACCATGGGGGACGAGCTGGCCGAGCTGCTCCCCAGGCTGGGGCTGGAGCCGGCCCTCTACGCCGCGCTGGACAGCTATTACCAGGCGGGGAGCCCGGCGGATCTGGAGGGGCTGGTGCTCTGCGCCCTCAACGGCCGCTTCGGCGGGGATTATCCCCTCAGCCCTCCGAGCCCGCCCCGGGGGCAGGGGGTGTACACCCTGGAGGGCTTCCTGCCGCCGGAGAGGGAGGCGGGGTACCGGGCACGGATGGCCGCCGAGACCCGGCCGGTCATCGGTGTGCTGATCCATGACCACTACGCCAGAACCGGCAATCTGGAGCATGTGGACGCCCTGCTGCGGGCCATTCAGGCCCGGGGGGGCGTCCCATACGCCCTGTCCGACTCCTTCGCCGCCGACCACGGGACGGAGCAGGGCATCCTCTACCGGATGGAGCGGTTCTACCGCAGGGCGGACGGCACCCCCATTCCGGGGGCGCTGGTGGTGTCCTACGGCTTCAGCCTGACCACCCTGGCCGGGCGGGAGGCCCGGGCGGGCCAGGTGCCCGCCAGCGTGTTTGAGAACTGGGGCCTGCCGGTGATCCAGGGACTCACCACCTACTTCAGTGCTGACGAGTACCGGCGGGATATCCGGGGCCTGGATCTGGTCTCCCTGCCCGTGTGCGTCTACCAGCCGGAGTTTGACGGGCAGCTCATTTCCGTGCCCTACGCGGTGACGGAGCGGACGGCGGACGGGCGGAAGGTGTGCCTCCCCCTGCCCGACCGGGTGACGAGGGTGGCGGAGCTGGCCTGCCGCTGGGCGGAACTGGCCCGCAAGCCCATGCCGGAGAAAAAGGTGGCCGTCATCTTTCACAACATGCCGCCCCGCAGCGACACCATCGGCAGCGCCCACGGCCTGGACACGCCGGAGACGGTATTCCGGGTGGTGCGGGCCCTGGAGAACCAGGGCCTGCGCACAGCCTACTCCTTTTCCAGCGGGGCGGAGATCATTGCCCGCATCCGGGCGGCGGTGACCAACGACAACCGCTGGCTCTCCCCGGAGGCCGCGCTGGAGCGGGCGGAGGCCACGGTGCCGGCGGAGCAGTATCGGGGGTGGTTCGACCGTCTTAACCCCGAGACCCGGGCCCAGATGGAGGAGAGCTGGGGCCCCGCCCCGGGCACCGTGATGGTGTCCGGCAGCCAGATCGTCATCCCCGGTATCCGAAACGGCAGCCTCTTTGTGGGGGTGCAGCCCATGCGCTCGGCGCCGGAGCGGGCGGAGGAGCTCTACCACAGCACCGACAGCACCCCGCCCCACTCCTACCTGGCCTTTTACCGCTGGGTGGACGAGGTGTTCGGGGCGGACGTGGTGCTCCACGTGGGCACCCACGGCACCCTGGAGTGGCTACCGGGCAAGGAGATCGGCCTGTCCTCCGGCTGCTTCGGCGACATCTGCATCGGCGGGATGCCCCACCTCTACATTTACAACATCAGCATCCTGGGGGAGGGGATGCAGGCCAAGCGCCGCTCCTACGCCTGCATACTCGACCACCTGATCCCCTCCATGGACGACGCGGACACCTACGGCGGCCTCACCGATCTGGACGAGGCCATCGACGGCTACTATCACGCCCGCCAGGCCCGGCCTGCCCAGGTGCCCGCACTGCTGGAGCGGATCTTCACCTTGGCGGAGGAGCTGGAGGTGACTGCCGACCTCCAGATGGAGCGGGCGGATCTGGAGGCCGAGCCGGAGGATGGGGTGGCCCGCCTCCACCGCTGGATGAGCCGCATCAAGACCTCCCTGGTGCGGGACGGCCTGCACATCTACGGCCAGCCCCCAGAGGGGGAGCGCTTCGACCACCTGGCCCGAGCCCTGGTGCGGGTGCCAAACGGCGCCGTGCCCGCCCTGGAGGACAGCATACTGCTGGCCCAGGGGTGGGCGCCCGAGGAGCTGCGGGCCGCGCCGGAGCGGCTCTACCCCGACGGGCGCACCGCCCTGCGCATTGTGGACGGGGCGATTGCGACGGCCCGGCGGCTCTTTGCCCGCCTGTCGGCGGAGGGCTACCGGCCGGAGGCTGCGGCGGAGCTCCTGGCGGAGGAGGGCTTTCCGGGGGACACCACCCCGCTGGCGCGGGTGCTGGACTTTGTCTGCACCCAGGCGGCGCCCCGGCTGCGCCAAACCACGGACGAGCTGGATCTGCTGCTGGCGGGGGTGGAGGGGCGCTTTGTCCCGCCCTTGCCCGGAGGCAGTCCCTCCCGGGGGAATGCCCACATCCTGCCCACGGGCCGGAACTTTTACGCCATCGACCCCGCCGCCGTACCCAGCCGGGCGGCATGGACGGTGGGACAGGCGCTGGCGGAGCAGGCGGTCGACGCCTACCGGGCCCAGAAGGGGGAACCCTGGCCGGAGAGTGTAGCGATCGTGGTCTACTCCGACGAGTGCATGAAAACCAACGGAGAGGACATCGCAGAGGTGTTCGCCCTGATGGGGGTGCGCCCCCGCTATCTGGGCCAGACGGACAAGGTGGTGGGGGTGGAGCCCATCCCCCTGGCGGAGCTGGGCCGCCCCCGCATCGACGCGGTGCTGCGCATCAGCGGCCTGTTCCGGGACACCTTCCCCAACGTGGTGGAGCTGGTGGAGCGGGCGGTGCTGGCCGTGGCCGGCCTGGATGAGCCCCCGGAGCAGAACTTTGTCAAAAAGCACACCGACCAGGAGCGGAAGCGGCTGGTGGCCGAGGGCCTGAGCGAAAATGAGGCGTTAGAGCAAGCATCCCTGCGGGTGTTCGGCTGCCCACCCGGCACCTACGGCGCAGGGGTGAGCAAGGCCATCCACAGCCAGAACTGGGAGAGCTGGAGGGATCTGAGCCAGGTCTACACCCTCTGGAGCGCCCACGGGTACAGCAGCCGCTTCCACGGCCAGGCCATGCCGGAGCTGTTCCGCAGCCAGCTGTCCTCCGTGGGGATGACCATCAAGAACGAGTCGTCGGTGGAGATCGACATGCTGGACAGCGACGATTTTTACAGCTATCATGGCGGCCTGATCGCCTGCGTCCGGGACTGCAGCGGGCAGAAGCCCGTCTCCGTGGCGGGCCTCACCGCCGACCCCGCCCGACCGGAGACCGCCCGTGTAGAGACCGAGCTGGCCCGGGTCATGCGCAGCCGCATCCTCAATCCCAAGTGGCTGGAGGGCCTGAAGCGCCACGGCTACAAGGGCGCCCAGGAGCTGTCCACCACCTTTGACACCTTTTTTGGCTGGGACGCGGCGGCGGAGGTGGCCTCCAACTGGATGTACGACGCCATGGCGCGGCAGTTCCTCCTGGACGAGGAGACCCGCCGGTGGATGGAGCAGGTCAACGACGCGGCGGTGCTCCAGATGAGCGAACGCTTCCTGGAGGCCCACCAGCGGGGTATGTGGCAGGCGGGTGAGGAGGAGCTGCGGGCCATCCGGCGCATCTACATGGACATGGAGGGCGTGATGGAGGACGGCTTTCAATGAAGGGCGGGCTGGACACCCTGGTGCTGCGCCTCACCAACCGCTGTAATCTGGCCTGCGGCTACTGCTACGCCGGGAGCGGGCCGGCGGGTGAGGATCTCTCCCCCGAGCGGGCGGCAGAGGCCGTGGATCTGGCCTGCCCGCCGGGGGGAGCCCTGCGCATCCAGTTCACTGGCGGGGAGCCCCTGCTGCGCTGGGACACGGCGGCGAAGGTGCTGGACTTCGGCCGGGCCTCCGGACGGAGGTTCCACGCCGCCATCCAGACCAACGGCACGCTGCTCACACCGGCGCTCTGCCGGGAGCTGAGGGCCCGGCGGGTGGCCGTGGGGGTGAGCCTGGACGGGGTGGGCCCGGACAACGCCGCCCGCCGCACCCCGGAGGGGGAGCCCTCCTTCCAGGCGACGGCCCGCGGGCTCCAGACCCTGGCGGCGGCCGGCATGGCGGCCAACCTGACCGCGGTGGTGTCGGCGGGCAGTGTGCGCGGCCTGGACCGTCTGCTGGACTTCGCCCTGTGGTGCGGCAACGTCCACGGTGTGGGCCTGGATCTGGTGCGGCCCCAGGGCCGGGGCGCGGGGGCGGGGCTGTCCCCCTCCCCCCAGGCGCTGGCCGAGGGTTTGAACCGCCTGCTGGCCCGTCACGATCAGCTGGCCCGGCTGGGCCGCCCGGTGCGGCTCAAGGAGCTGGAGCGCCTGCGCCTGCTGCTGCGCACGGGCTGCAGACGGGACTGCTACTGCAACGCCCAGACCGGGCGCTCCCTGGCGGTGACGCCGGACGGCCGTCTGTGGCCCTGCTCCGCCCTGGCCGGGGCGGAGGGGTGCCTCCTGGGGACGCTGGGCGCGGGGACGGCCCTGCCGCAGAGTCCCTGCCCCGGGCTGGAACCGCCGGAGGAATGCGCCCGCTGTCCCGCCTTCGGCCTGTGCGGCGGGGGCTGTCCTGCCGCCCGGCGGGCCGGGCCCTCCCCCCTGGACTGCCAGATGCACCGGAGGATGCTGGAGCACGCCTGCCGGCTGGAGGGGAAATTGGAGTGGTGGAATACGTGGAAAACCGCGTTTCCAGATAGAGAAGAACCAGATGACAAGGAGGAATCGCAATGATACACCATCTGAATCGGGCGGCCGGGCTGTGCCTGACCGCCGCCCTGCTGCTCACAGCGGCGGGCTGCGGCCAGCAGACTGTGCCGGAGAGTCCCAGCCCGTCCCCCGTGGTGGAGACCGCTGCGGCAGACAAGAACGACCTGACCGTGGTGCGCAGCATGGAGCTCCAGTATGCCAACAACTTCGCGGTGGACTACTGTGCCAACGGCTGTAAGATCATCACCGACGGCGCGGGACAGAAGTTCCTGTGGGTGCCCGAGGGGGGAGAGGCGCCGGACGACACGGGGGACATGACCGTTCTCCAGGCCCCGCTGACCAAGCTGGGCTGCTTCTCCACCACCCACGCCACCCTGTTTCACGCCATCGGGGCGCTGGACAAGGTGAGTCTGGTGACCACCGACAAGGATAAATGGCATATCGAGCAGGTTGCCCAGCAGATTGAGGACGGCACCACCACCTATGTGGGCAAGAACTCCGCCCCCGACTATGAGCTCATCAGCGCCGCCGCGCCCCAGATCATCCTGATCTCCGCCAACACCATGCACGGCAGCGACGAGGTGCTGGCCAAGCTGGACGAGCTGGGCATCCCCTACATCGCCGACAGCCAGCACCTGGAGAACCACCCCCTGGGCCGCGTGGAGTGGGTCAAGCTGGTGGGCGCCCTGCTGGACATGGAGGAGGAGGCCGACGCCTACTTCGACGAAGAGGTGCAGCGGGTGAATGCCGTGGCCGAGAGCGTGGCCGGGGAGAGTGAGCACCCCACCATCCTCCAGACCTATATCTTCAAGGGTACCGTCTACGTGCGCAATGGCGGCGACTATGTCAACAAGATGCTGGAGCTGGCCGGCGGCACCTATCCCTTTGCGGAGCTGGAGCCCGGCCAGGGCGGCAACACCAAGATGACCGTGGAGAAGTTCTATCAGGGGGCGGTGGACGCCGAGATCTTGATCTATGACAACACCAGCGACGTCAGCGTGTCCACCGTGGCAGACATTCTGGCCAACGGGGACTATCTGGCGGATATGAAGGCCATCCAGGAGGGCAACGTCTGGGGCATCCAGAAGAACTACTGGCAGTCTGCCGACGACGTGGCCACCATGATCGAGGACATTGCCACCATTATCTACCACCCCGAGGACGCGGATCAGCTCCACTACTTCTATAAGCTGCCCGCCGAATAAGCCGCGGAGCCCGGCAGGGGAACGCGCGGAAAAGGAGAGAGGCCTATGAGACAACACACAAGAAACGCCGTGGGATTTGTTGTGCTGGCAATACTGATGGCCGCCCTGTTTTACTGGAACATCAATACCGGCTCGGTGCATCTGAGCCTGGAGCGCATGCTCACCCTCCTCCGCTGGGGCAACGACGGCACCACGGAGGGCAATATCCTCTGGAAAATCCGCCTGTCCCGCCTGCTGGGGGCTGCCCTGCTGGGCGGGGCGCTGTCCATCGCGGGCTTCCTGCTCCAGACCTTTTTCAAAAACCCCATCGCCGGCCCCTTTGTGCTGGGCATCTCCTCCGGCTCCCGCCTGTTTGTGGGCTTCTTCCTCCTGGCGGCCACCCCCATTGTGACGGAGGGCTTCTCCCCCTACGTCATCTTCCTGGCGGCCTTCGCCGGGGCACTGGCGGCCATGGCTCTGGTGCTGGCCGTGTCCAGCCGGGTGCAGAACCTAGCCATGCTGCTGGTCATCGGCATGATGATCGGCTACATCTGCGACGCGGGCACCGACTTCATGATCACCTTCGCCGAGAGCAGCCAGCTCCAGAATTTCACCATCTGGACGATGGGCAGCTTCTCCGGCATGACCTGGGCCACCCTGGGGGCCTCCGCCCTGATCACCATCCCCACGGTGGTGCTGGTGTTTCTCCTGTCCAAGCCCCTGGGGGCCTATCTGCTGGGTGAGAACTACGCCAAGAGCATGGGGGTCAACGTCAAGGGCTTCCGTGTGGCCCTGATCCTCCTGTCCAGCATCCTGTCGGCCTGCGTCACCGCCTTTGCCGGCCCCATCTCCTTTGTGGGCATCGCCGTGCCCCACATCACCCGCCTGATCTTCCGCACCTCCCGGCCCATGGTGCTCATACCGGCCACCTTCCTCACGGGAAGCGTGTTCTGCCTGGCCTGCGACCTCATCGCCCGCACGGCCTTTTCCCCCACGGAGCTCACCATCAGCACCGTCACCTCGGTGCTGGGCGCCCCCGTGGTGATCTGGCTGATGATCAAGCGCAGGAGGAATGGCTGATGTATTTTGAGACCCAGAAGCTGTCGGTGGGCTACCATCGCCGGCCCCTCATCGAGGACATCGATATCGGCATCTGGCAGGGGGGCATTCTCTGCCTGATCGGCCCCAATGGCTCCGGCAAATCCACCATCCTGCGCAGCATCACCCGCCATCTGACAAAGCTGGGCGGCGTGGTGGCCATCGGCGGCCGGGATTTGGACGGCATGAGCGACAAGGAGCTGGCCCGCCACGTGTCGGTGGTGCTCACCGACCGCATCGAGCCGGAGCTCATGACCTGCTGGGAGGTGGTGGCCGCCGGGCGCTACCCCTACACCAACCACTTCGGAAAGCTCTCCAGGGAGGATCAGCGCATCGTGGAGGACTCCATGGCCCGGGTCAACGCTCTGGAGCTGCGGGAGCAGCGGTTTACCGAACTCAGCGACGGCCAGAAGCAGCGGGTGCTGCTGGCCCGGGCCCTGTGCCAGCAGCCGGAGGTGATCGTCCTGGACGAGCCCACCAGCTATCTGGACATCCGCCACAAGATCGAGCTGCTGGACATCCTCCGGGAGATGACCGCCAGCCGGGGGCTGTCCGTGGTGCTCTCCCTCCACGAGGTGGATCTGGCCACCAAGCTGGCCGACGTGGTGGTGCTGGTAAAGGATAACGCCATCTTCCGCTGCGGCGCGCCGGAGGACGTACTGGATGACGACACCATCCGCCAGCTCTACGATATCCACGACGGCAGCTTCAACCTGCTGCTGGGCAGCGTGGAGCTGTGCGGCGCGGCAGGGGAGCCGCGGGTATTCGTGGTGCCCGGAGAAGGCAGAGGGGCCCCCTGCTTCCGGGCCCTGCAAAAGAGGGGGCTCCCCTTTGCCACCGGGATTCTCCAGCGGTGTGACGTGGACTGGGCGGTGGCGGAGACCCTGGCCGCCCGCCGGTATGAGGCGGAGAGCTTTTCCCCTCCCGCGCCGGACACCCTGCGCGCCGCGGTGGCGGCGGCCTGTTCGTCCGCCTGTGTGGTGGACAGCGGGGCCGCCATCGGCCCCTACAACCGGGAGAATCTGGAGCTGCTGCGGGCGGCGGCCGGGGCGGGGGTGCCGGTGCTCACCCTGCGGAGGGAGCGGCTGGAGAGCCTGGAGGCCGCCCGGCCATTTGACACCGTCCGGGCCCTGATGGACGAGGCCGCCCGCCTGGCGGCCGGAAAGGGGGGAGGGGTGTGTCCCTCGTCTGGCGCTGCCTCAGGCGCTATCGCTGGTACTGTCTGACGGCCCTCCTGTTTGTCCTGCTGGAGGCCAACTGTGAACTGCTGCTGCCTACCCTGATGGCGCGGATGATCGACGAGGGGGTGCGCACGGGGGAACTGGGCCGCGTCCTGGAGCTGGGGGGCTGGATGGCGGTGGCGGCCCTGGCGGGCATCCTGTGCGTGCTGGTGCGCAACTTCTGCTCCGGCACGGCCTCCCAGCGGTTTGGGGCCGAGCTCCGCCGGACGCTGTTTGCCAAATGCCTCCGCCTGACCGAGGGGGGCGTGGATCAGCTCGGGAGCGGCGCCCTGGTCACGCGGATGTCCAGCGACTGTGACCAGCTCTCCAGATCGGTGAACTCCGCCCTGCGCATTGGTGTCAAGGCCCCCGCCCTGTGCGTGGGCAGCGTGGTCTATGCCATGGGGCTGGACATGGGGCTGAGCTGGATTGTGCTGGCGGTGGTGCTGGGGGTGACGGCTCTCATCACGGCCTATCTGGCGGAGAGCGGCCGGCGCTTCCGCCGGGTGCGGGAGGCCATGGACCGGGTCAACACCACCGTGGAGGAATTTCTGCGCGGCATCCGCCTCATCCGGGCCCTGGGGCGGGAGGAGTGGGAAAACCGCCGCTTTCAGGCGTCCAACGGAGAGCTGGAGGAGTCCGGCATCCGGCTTCAGCTCCTGTCGGCCTGGTTCGCCCCCCTGGTCACCCTCACTGTCAACCTGGGCATCGCGGCGGTGCTGTGGGCGGCGGGGTGCGGCGGGGCAGAGGCGGGCACGGTGTCCGCCCTCGTCACCTATATGACCCAGATGCTCACCTCCCTGATGACTCTCATTGACGTGTTCAAGCTGCTCATCCGGGGCAGAACCTCCGTCCGGCGGGTGGAGGAGGTGCTGGCTCTCCCGGAGGAGGGAACCCTGGAGGGGCCGGAGGAGACAGGCGTGGAGGAGCCGGTGCTGGAGCTGCGCCATGTGACCTTCGCCTACCCCGGGGGAAGCGGCGTGCCCGCCCTGCAGGACATCTCCTTCACACTGCGGCGGGGGGAGCGGCTGGCGGTGGTGGGTCCCACCGGCGCGGGCAAGACCACCCTGGCCTGGCTGTGCGCCCGGCTCTATGAGCCCCAGAAGGGAGAGCTGTACCTGGGCGGGCGGCCCATGAGTCGCCTTCCCCTGGTGCGGGTGCGGCGGCAGGTGGTGGTGGCCGCCCAGCGGAGCGCCCTCTTTTCCGGCACCATCCGGGAAAATCTGTCCATGGGTGACCGGGGCGCGGGGGAGGCACAGCTCTGTGCCGCCCTGGAGACTGCTCAGGCCGCCGACTTCGTGGCGGAGGCCGGCGGCCTGGACGCCGTGCTAGTTCAGGGGGGCGTCAACCTCTCCGGGGGACAGCGGCAGCGGCTCTCTCTGGCCCGGGCTCTAGTGCGGGGAGGCGCGGTGCTGGTGCTGGATGACTGTACCAGCGCCCTGGACCCGGCCACTGAGCGGAGGGTGCTGGATGGATTGGAGCGGCGGCCGGGGCAGGCGGTGCTCCACATCACTCAGAAGGTGCGCGCGGCCCGCACGGCAGATCGGATCCTGGTGCTGGAGGAGGGGAGGCAGGTGGGTCTGGGCACTCACCGGAGCCTGCTGGACACCTGCCCCACCTACCGGGAAATCTGGGCCTCTCAGGCCCCGGAAGAGGAGGGAGAAGATGGCACACGGTGAAGCGTCCGGCGGCCCTGTGCTGCCTCCCCAGCGGCGGAGCCTCCAGCAGCGCTTCGGCCCCCACGCCAGGGCCAGGGACGGGCGGGGCACCGTGCGGCGGCTCCTGGCCCTCTACGCCCGCTGGGGCAGGGAGCTGCTGCTGGTGGTGTGCCTTACCCTGCTCTCCACCGGGGCGGCCCTGGCGGTACCCTATCTGCTGGGACGGGCGGTGGACTGCTTTCTGCCTTGGGGCGGCGTGGAGCGTGCCGCTCTGTCAGTGCTGCTGCCCACTCTGGCAGGGGCCGCGGCGGCACAGTGGCTCGGCAACTGGGGCCGACGCCGCTGGATGGAGATCCTCTCCCAGCGGATGGTGGCCCGCATCCGGAGGGAGTGCTTTGCCAAGCTGGGGCGGCTGCCCCTGTCCTACTTTGACCGCCACCCCCATGGGGATACCATGAACCGCCTGGTCAGCGATGCCGACAACGTCAGCACCGTGGCGGCTGAGACGGTGACTCAGCTCCTGTCCAGCCTGCTGATGGTGGCGGGGGCGTTGGCCATCATGGCGGCCCTCAGCCCGCTGCTCACTCTGACGGCCCTGGCAACTGTGCCGGTGATCGCCCTGTGCACCCGCCTGATCTCCCGGCGGAGCAGGACGCTCTACCGCCGGCAGGCCGATGAGCTGGGCCGCCTGAGCGGCCTGGTGCAGGAGTCCCTCTCCAACAGCCGCACGGTGAAGCTCTACCACCAGCAGGAAGAGCTGTTGGCGCGGTTTGACCAGATGAACGGGGCGCTGTGCGCCACATCGGTGAAGGCGCAGATCTGCGCCGGCCTGCTCAGCCCGCTGGTGAACATGGTCAACAACCTGGGCTTTGCCCTGATCGCCTGCGCCGGGGGCGTGCTGGCCCTCCGCGGCGCGGTGAGCGTTGGGCTGGTGGTCAGCTTCCTGGGCTACTCCCGGCAGTTGGGGCGGCCCCTGAACAGCATTGCCGCCCTCTTTTCCAGCATTCAGCAGGCCGTCGCTGGGGCCGAGCGGCTCTTTGAGATTTTGGACGAGCCGGAGCTGCCCCCCGATGTCCCGGGTGCAGTCTCACCCCGGACGGTGCGGGGAGAGGTGTCCTTTGCGGATGTGTCCTTCTCCTATGAGCCGGACAGGCCGGTGCTGGAGCATGTGAGCTTCCGCGTCAGGGCAGGGGAGGTGGCCGCATTTGTGGGGGAGACCGGCGCGGGCAAGACCACCCTGGTCAACCTGCTGATCCGGGCCTATGAGCCGACGGCGGGGGAGATCCGGCTGGACGGCGTGCCCCTCGGTCGGTACAGCCGGGAAGGACTGAGCCGGTGCTTCTCCGTGGTGCTCCAGGAGACCGTCTTTTTCCGCGGCACGGTGCTGGACAATCTGCGCTATGCCCGCCCGGAGGCCACGGAGGCGGAGGTTGTCCATGCGGCAAAACTGGCCCATGCCCACGGTTTCATCCAGCGCCTGCCCCAGGGGTACCAAACCCTCATGTCGGGGGCGGCCGGGGAATTCAGCCAGGGGCAGTACCAGCTTTTGGCCATGGCCCGGGCCCTGGTGAGCCGGGCGCCTATCCTCATCCTGGACGAGGCCACCAGCAGTGTGGATACTACCACGGAGCAGCGGCTCCAGCAGGCCACCCTCCGCCTGCTGGAGGGCCGCACCTGCTTCCTGATCGCCCACCGTCCCTCCACCATCCGCCGGGCCGACCGCATCTTTGTGGTGGGGGAGCGGGGGATCGTGGAGTCCGGCACATATGATGAACTGATGAAAAAGCGAGGAGTTTATTGGAGTGTGCTTCAATGAATCAGTCGTTTTGAATGTAATTTATGACCAGCAGGCCATTGTTCTTTTGACCTTGCGCCTCCGTTGGGGTGTTTTGTCTTATAGTGACGAATTTCTGATAACGTGTTGCTACTTTGACCCATGACTTGACCCAGAACGGGAAAAATCCCAGCGGAGCAGGCAGCATACGACCTCCGGGATTTGGCAGTTTTCTGGAACGAAAAGGGTCGGAAAGCACTTGAAATCAAAGGATTGAACTGCCGGTAGCAGCTCATAACCCGGAGGTCGAAGGTTCAAATCCTTCCCCCGCAACCATAAAAGTACCGTATTCCGTTGGAATGCGGTACTTTTTTTCACTTTTTCGACCACTTGTTTTTTGCGTTTCTAACACTTTTCTAACACAACGTCCTGTGAAATGGTCTGCGGCAGCGGCAATTTGCTGATGTCGAGCCTATATCCTCTGAAATTGATGTTGTCCTAAGGAGTGCTAGATTGCCGTATATCCTCTTATTGAAACTCCCCTCCCACGCGGCTCAACACTGCCCAAATGTACGCGTCATGCACTACGCTGAAAACAGCGCACGTGGCTGCGACAGCTGGCACTCCTGGTCCATAATTTCTACGAGTGAATACACCTGACAACTTCTGGTCAAAAGCGGATTAAGATGTCCGACTGCAAAAGATATTTGATGGACGCCTGTGACAGGCCGAATATGCTGTTCGCCCATTCTCGAGCTGGCGAAATCCATCTAGAAAGAAATTAGCAATTGACAATGAATGAAATGGAGAATACAATCAAGATATCAAAAGTAAAATAGCAAGCGCACAGGTGTGCCCTCTCCTTCGGGAGAGGACAGAAAAGGGAAGCCGGGTGAAACTCCCGCACAGGGCCGCTGCTGTAATTGCGGAGTCCCGCCAAGAATGCCACTGGTAGAGAATACCGGGAAGGCGGCGAGGATGAGGATGCATGAGTCAGAAAACCTGCCTGCTGCGTGCACAGAAATGCTCTTCGGATCTCAGGAGCCAGTGTGCGGCAGAGGAATCCCCTTCCCATAGGCGAGGTGGATTGTTTGCAGGCATATGCCGGGATTGGAGCATGCTCCAATCCCGGCTTTTTATATGTTATGGTACATGCAGTTTGATGGAGAAAGGCGGGTCATGCCCAATGGAACGATATGAATATCCCTTTGCGGCAATCGTAGGACAGGAGAAACTGAAAACCGCGCTGCTACTTAACTTGGTAGATCCCCGCCTCGGCGGTGTGCTTATCCAGGGAGAGAAAGGGACGGCCAAGTCTACAGCGGTACGCGGTTTGGCGGCGCTGATGGATGAGGTGGAAGTAACCGAGGGGTGCCCCTTCCACTGCAGAATAGACGGAGAAATGCTGTGTGATGAATGCCGCACCAAACCGGACAGACATACGGCACGCTATCGAAGACGGGTGGTGGAGCTCCCGGTAAGCGCCACAGAGGATCGGGTAGTGGGTACTCTGGATCTGGAACGGGCGCTGAAAGAAGGGGTGAAGGCATTTGAGCCCGGGCTGCTGGCTCAGGCAAATGGGAACATCCTCTATGTAGACGAGATCAACCTGTTGGAGGACCACATCGTAGATGTGCTGCTGGATTCCGCCGCGATGGGGGTAAATACCGTGGAACGGGAGGGGGTCTCCTACAGCCACCCGGCCCGCTTTATTCTGGTAGGCACCATGAACCCGGAGGAGGGAGATCTTCGCCCCCAGCTGTTGGATCGTTTCGGCCTGATGGTGGAGGTGCACGGCGAGCCGGAAGCGGAGGCCCGCAAGGAGGTCGTCCGCCGGCGGCTGGCCTTTGAGACAGACCCAGCCGCATTCTGTGCGTTCTATGAGCCAGAGCAGGAGAAACTGCGGCGGCGCATCGCGGCGGCGCAGGACCGTCTGTCTCAAGTGGCTCTTCCCGAGGCGCTCTTTGACACGGTGGCGCGTGTCTGCACTGCGCTCCAGGTGGACGGCCACCGCGCGGACATCACCATGCTCAAGACGGCACGGGCCTTGGCCGCCTTGGATGGACGACAGGAGGCAGCCGAGGGAGATCTGCGGCAGGCGGCAGAGCTGGCCCTGCCCCACCGGCTGCGCCGGGCTCCCTTTGAGCAGGGGGGCGGCGCCGAACTTAACTGGGGGGAACTGTTCCATGGATAGAGCCCGATATCCCTTCTCCGCCGTGGTGGGTCAGGAGCGGGCAAAGCAGGCGCTTCTCTGCCTGGCTGTGGAGCCCCGCATCGGGGGCGTACTGCTGTGCGGAGAAAAAGGGACGGCTAAGTCCACCCTGGTGAGGGCCATGGGTGGGTTGGAGGGCGTACACCTGGTGGAGCTCCCTGTGAGCACCACGGAGGACATGCTTTTGGGCGGCGTGGAGCTGGAGACGGCGGTGCGCACTGGCCGGCGGCAATTCCAACCCGGTCTGCTGGCTCGGGCCGACGGGGCAGTGCTGTACGCCGATGAGATCAATCTGCTTCCCGCCGCTCTGAGCGGTGCCCTGCTGGACACCCTGGAGAGCGGGGTGTGCCGGGTGGAGCGGGACGGCATTTCCCATACCTGTCCCGCCCGATTTTCTCTGGTAGGAACCATGAATCCGGAGGAGGGGATCCTTCGGCCTCAACTGCTGGACCGCTTTGGCATCTATGTTGCGGTAATCGGAGAGACAGAGCCGGAGTCCCGGAAAGAGGTGGTCCGCCGCGCTCTGGCTTTTGAGACAGATCCCGTCGGATTTCGCGCCCAATGGGCCAGGCAGGAGGCGCGGCTGTCCGAGACAGTGGCCTCCGCCCGTGCGCTCCTGCCGCAGGTATCTGTGGGAGAGGCGGAGGAACAGGCGGCCTGTCTGTTGGCGCGGCAGGCCAATGCCGCCGGGCACCGGGCGGAGCTATCCATTCTGCACACAGCCCGTGCTCTGGCCGCACTTGCGGGACGGACATATCTAAACATGGACGATCTCCATACGGCGGCGGAGCTGGCCCTGCCCCACCGTCGGCGGGAGGGGTGCGAAACGCCGCCATCCCGGAAGGCGGAGGCGCCAGCCCCCCAGGAGCCGCAACCGGACAGCAGCTCCCGGGACAGAGGAGGTTCAGTGGAGGACGTTCAGCCTCCGGCGGAAGATTTACCGCCGGACAGGACACAGCCTCCTGTACAGCATTCTCAGCAGGGCCAGTCCCGGGAAAGGCTAGAGCAGGGGGAAGAGGTCTATGAGGTGCGCGCCCTGCTCACGGGCCGGGCTGACCGCTTGGCTCGGAGAGGCAGCGGACGGCGCAGCAAGACCCGCTCCGCCACCCGGCGGGGGCGGGCCGTGGGCGACCGCATTCCACAGGGAAAGGCAGAGGATCTGGCGATAGGCGCTACGCTGAGAGCCGCCGCACCCTACCAGCAGGCTCGCGGAGGAGGAGCGGCTGGGCTGGTTCTTCTGCCCTCTGATTTTCGGGTGAAGGTGCGGGAAAGCCGTGTCGGCGCGGACATCGTGTTTGCCGTGGACGCCAGCGGCTCCATGGGGGCGGCCCGGCGGATGAAAGAGGTCAAGGAGGCGGTGCTCTCCATGCTGATGGATTCCTACCAAAGGCGCGACCGGGTAGGGCTGGTGGCCTTCCGGGGCGGAGAGGCGTCCACACTGCTGGCGCTTACGCGCAGTGTGGAGCTGGCTCAGCGGGAGCTGCAATTTCTCCCCACCGGCGGCCGTACCCCGTTGGCGGCCGGACTGGAGGAGGCGCGCCGCCTCCTGGAGCTCCAGCGCCGCCGGATGAAGGAGTCCCTGCCGCTGCTGGTCCTAATCACAGACGGGCGGGCCAATTTCAGCCGGGGCGGAGACCCGGTGGAGGAGGCCATTCAGGCGGCCAGGAGGGTAGCTGAGTCCCACATTCCTGCCGTGGTTATCGATACAGAGCGTCAGTTTGTCTCCCTAGGGCTGGCGGCCCGGCTGGCTCAGGAGATGGGTGCGCCCTGCTACCGGGTGGAGGAGCTGCGGGCCAGGCCCCTGGCGCAGCTGGTACGCGGACACAGTCCGGCGGCGGGTTGAGGAGGCTTTTATGGTAAAGCTGCTTTTTGTGCTCATGAATGAATATCGGCTCTGGGCCCTGCCCCAGGCCCTGACCGCGCTGGAGCGCCGGTATCCCGGTTTAGTGGAGGGATGGGTTTACTCTGTGCGGGAGGTCAACGCTGATGCCGCACTGGAGCGGGCGCTTTTGGATGACGCTGCGCGGGCGGATATGGCCTTTCTGGCTTCCCACGGCTCTATCCAGAACCTCTGCTGTTTTTCGCGGCTTTGGAAAACGCTGGAGGGGCGACCGGTCTATTTTACCTCCACCATGGGGGATGAACTGGCCGAACTGCTCCCCGAACTGGGCCTGGAGCCGTCGCTCTACGCCGCGCTGGACGCTTATTACCAGGCCGGAAGCCCGGAGGATCTGGAGGAGCTGATGCTCTGCGCTGTCAACGGGCGATTTGGAGGCGACTATCCGCTCCGCCCCCCGAACCCTCCCCGAGGGCAGGGTGTGTATACCCTGGAGGGCTTTCTGCCGCCGGAGTCCGAAGAGCGTTACCGAGCGCAGATGGCCGCAGAGACCCGGCCGGTGATCGGTGTGCTGATCCATGACCATTATGCCAAGACCGGAAATCTGGAGCACGTGGACGCCCTGCTGCGCGCGATCCAGGCCCGGGGGTACGTCCCTTTCGCCTTGGCGGATTCTTTTGCGGCCGACCATGGGGCGGAACGGGGCATGCTCTACCGGATGGAGCGTGCTTACCGAAGGGAAGACGGCACACCCATCCCGGCAGCGCTGGTGGTGTCCTACGGCTTCAGCCTGACCACCCTGTCCGGACGCGAGGCGCGAGCGGGTCAGGTTCCCTCCAGCGTATTTGAGGACTGGGGCCTTCCGGTGATTCAGGGCCTTACCACTTATTTCAGCGCGGATGAATACCGCCGGGACATCCGGGGGCTGGATCTGGTCTCCCTGCCCGTGTGCGTCTACCAGCCGGAGTTTGACGGGCAGCTCATTTCCGTGCCCTATGCGGTGACAGAGCGGGTGGCAGACGGGAGAAAGGTATGCCGTCCTCTGCCTGACCGGGTGGAGCGGGTGGCAGAGCTGGCCTGCCGATGGGCGGGACTGGCCAGGAAGCCCATGGCGGAGAAGAAGCTGGCCATTATCCTCCACAACATGCCGCCCCGAAACGACACCATCGGCAGCGCCCATGGCCTGGACACGCCGGAGACGGTATTCCGGGTGATCCGCGCTTTGGAGGCGCGGGGTCTGCAGACGGAGCACCCCTTCACGGATGGGGCCGAGATCATCGACCGCATCCGGGCTGCGGTGACCAACGACAGCCGGTGGCTCTCCCCGGAGGCCGCGCTGGAACGGGCGGCGGCAACGGTGCCGGCGGCGCAGTATCAAGCATGGTTTGACCGCCTCAACCCCGAGACCCGGTCGCAGATGAAGGAGAGCTGGGGGCCCGCCCCTGGTACCGTCATGGTATCCGGCGGACAGATCATTATCCCAGGCATCCGCAACGGCAACCTTTTCGTGGGGCTGCAGCCTCTGCGCTCCGCCCCGGAACAGGCGGAGGAGCTCTACCACAGCACCGACAGCACACCGCCCCATTCCTATCTGGCCTTTTATCGCTGGGTGGACGAGGTGTTTGGGGCAGATGCGGTGCTCCATGTGGGCACCCACGGCACCCTGGAGTGGCTTCCGGGCAAGGAGATCGGGTTGTCCTCCGGCTGCTTTGGAGACATCTGTATCGGCGGCATACCCCATCTGTACATCTACAATATCAGCATACTGGGTGAGGGCATGCAGGCAAAGCGGCGCTCCTACGCCTGCATCCTCGACCACCTGATCCCCTCCATGGATGACTCGGACACCTATGGCGGGCTCACAGATCTGGATGAGGCTATTGACGGCTATTATCACGCCAGGCAGGCCAGACCCGCCCAGGTGCCGGCGCTTCTGGAGCGGATTTTTACGCTGGCGGAGGAACTGAAGGTGGCCACAGATCTAAAGCTGAGCCGGGCGGATCTGGAGGCAGACCCGGAGACGGGCGTGGGGTGTCTCCACCGCTGGGTGAGCCGCATCAAGACCTCTCTGGTGCGGGATGGGCTGCATATTTATGGGCAGGCCCCCGAGGGGACGCAATTGGACAATCTGGCGCGGGCCCTGGTTCGGGTGCCCAACGGCGGAGTGCCCGCTCTGGAGGATAGCATCCTGCTGGCTCAGGGCTGGGAGCCGGGGGAGCTGCGGGCCGCGCCAGAGCGTATCTTCCCCGACGGGCGCACCGCCCTGCGCATCCGCGACGGAGCGGTGGAGACGGCGCGCCGGCTCTTTTCCAGCCTGGCGGGACAGGGGTACCGGCCCGATTCGGTGGCAGGGATTCTGGCGTCGGAGGATTTTCCGGGAGACACAGCTCCATTGGCAGGGACGTTGGATTTTGTATGCCGTCAAGTGGTGCCCCGGCTGTGCCAGACCACGGACGAGATGGAGCTGCTGCTGGCGGGCGTCGAGGGGCGGTTCATTCCGCCGCTGCCCGGAGGCAGCCCATCCCGAGGAAATGTCCACATCCTGCCCACCGGCCGGAATTTCTATGCCATCGATCCGGCGGCCGTCCCCAGCCGGGCCGCCTGGGCGGTGGGGCAGACACTGGCGGAGCAGGCCATTGCGGCCTACCGCACTCAGAAGGGGGAGCCCTGGCCGGAGAGCGTGGCTATCGTGGTCTACTCCGACGAGTGCATGAAAACCCATGGCGAGGACATCGCAGAGGTGTTCGCCCTGATGGGTGTGCGTCCCCTCTATCTGGGGCAGACCGACAAGGTGGTGGGGGTAGAGCCCATCCCTCTGGAGGAATTGGGCCGTCCTCGCATCGATACTGTGCTACGCATCAGCGGCCTGTTCCGTGATACCTTCCCCAATGTGGTGGAGCTGGTGGAGCGGGCGGTGTTGGCTGTGGCCAGCCTGGACGAGAGCCCGGAGCAGAACTTTATCAAAAAACATACCGACCAGGAGCGGGAGCGGCTGGTCGCCCAGGGCCTGAGCAAAAACGAGGCGGCGGAGCAGGCAACTTTGCGGGTGTTCGGCTGCCCGCCCGGCACCTATGGGGCGGGAGTGAGCAAGGCAATTCACAGCCAGAACTGGGAGAGCTGGACAGACCTGAGCCAGATCTATACCCTCTGGAGCGCCCACGGATACAGCAGCCGCTTTCACGGACAGGCCATGCCGGAGCTGTTCCGCAGCCGGCTCTCCTCTGTGGGGGTGACCATCAAAAACGAGTCCTCGGTGGAGATCGATATGCTGGACAGCGATGACTTTTACAGCTACCATGGCGGCCTGATTGCCTGCGTCCGGGACTGCAGCGGTCAGAAGCCCATCTCCGTGGCGGGACTCACCGCCGACCCCGCCAGGCCGGAGACCTCCGACGTGGAGACTGAACTGGCCCGGGTCATGCGCAGCCGTATTCTCAACCCCAAATGGCTGGAGGGGCTCAAGCGCCACGGCTACAAGGGCGCCCAGGAACTCTCCACCACCTTTGACACCTTCTTCGGTTGGGACGCGTCCGCAGAGGTGGCGTCTGACTGGATGTATGACGCCATGGCCCGGCAGTTCCTCCTGGATAAGGAAACCCGGCAGTGGATGGAGCAGGTCAACGACACAGCGGTGCTCCAGATGAGCGAGCGATTCCTGGAAGCCCACCAGCGAGGCATGTGGCAGGCGGGCGAGGAGGAGCTGCGGGCCATCCAGCGCATCTATATGGACATGGAGGGCGTCATGGAGGATGGATACCAATGAAGGCGGGGCTAGACACCCTGGTTCTGCGCCTTACCAACCGCTGTAATCTGAGTTGCGCCTACTGCTACGCTGAGGGAGAACCAGCAGGGGCGGATCTGCCGCCGGAGCTGGCAGTAAAAGCGCTCTCCCTGGCCTGCCCGCCGGGTGGGAGCCTGCATATTCAGTTTACCGGCGGGGAGCCCCTGCTTTGTTGGGATACGGCGGCGCAGGTGCTGGACTTCGGGCGGGCCACCGGGCGGCAGATCCAAGCCTCCCTTCAGACCAACGGCACCCTGCTTACCCCGGAGCTCTGCCAGGAGCTGAAGGCAAGACAGGTAGCGGTAGGTGTGAGTCTGGACGGTGTAGCCGCGGACAACGCCGCGCGTTTCTTTCCCGGGGGCTCCCCCTCCTTCCCGGCCGCAGTTCAGGGGCTTCAGGCTCTGGCAGAGGCCGGTATGGTGGTCAATCTGACCGCAGTGGTAACGGCAGTCAATGTGCAGAACCTGGATCGGCTGCTGGAGTTTGCGCTCTGGTGCGGCAATATCCACGGAGTGGGATTGGACCTGGTGCGGCCCCAGGGCCGGGGCGCGGGGGCGGAGCTATTTCCTTCTCCACAGGCGCTGGAGGAGGGCATGAGCCGCCTACTGGCACGATACGACCAGCTGGCCGATCTTGGCCGGCCGGTGCGGCTCAAGGAACTGGAGCGGCTGCGCCTGCTTCTGCGCACAGGGCGGCGGAGAGACTGCTATTGCAATGCCCAGACGGGCCGCTCTCTGGCGGTGACTCCGGACGGCTGCCTGTGGCCCTGCTCCGCTCTGGCCGGCGTGGATGGATGCCTTCTGGGGCAGTCAGATGCGGGGGCATGGCCGCCGCAGCGGCCTTGCCCCGGGTTGGAGCCGCCGGAGGTATGTACCCGCTGCCCTGCCTTTGGGCTCTGCGGCGGGGGATGTCCTGCCGCCCGGCTGGCCAGCTTTTCTCAGCTGGACTGCCAGATGCACCGGAAGATGCTGGAGCACGCCTGCCGACTGGAGGGAAAGCTGGAGTTGTGGAATACGTGGCAGAACACGTTTCCAGATAGAGAAAATCCATATCATGAGGAGGAATTGGAATGAAACAACATCTGCACCGGATGGCGGGGCTCTGCCTGGCCGTCACCCTATTGCTGACCGCAGCGGGCTGCGGTCAGCAGGCCGTTCAGGAGAGCACCACCCCCTCTCCCGTGGTGGAGACAACTGCAGTGGATAAAAACGACTTGACCGTCGTGCGAAGCATGGAACTCCAGTACGCCAACAATTTTTCGGTGGACTACTGTGCCAACGGCTGCAAAATCATCACTGACGGTGCGGGCCAGAAGTTCCTGTGGCTGCCAGAGGGGGGCGAAGTCCCGGATGATACGGGGGACATGACGGTGCTTCAGGCTCCGCTGACCAAGCTGGGCTGCTTTTCCACCACCCATGCCACCCTGTTCCATGCCATCGGGGCGCTGGATAAGGTCAGTCTGGTGACCACCGATAAGGACAAGTGGTACATCGAGCAGGTGGCTCAGCAGATTGAGGACGGCACCACCACTTACGTGGGCAAGAACTCCGCCCCCGACTATGAGCTCATCAGCGCCGCCGCCCCTCAGATCATCCTGATTTCTGCAAACACCATGCACGGCAGCGACGAGGTGCTGGCCAAGCTGGATGAGCTGGGCATCCCCTACATCGCGGACAGCCAGCATCTGGAGAACCATCCGCTTGGCCGGGTGGAGTGGGTCAAGCTGGTGGGCGCCCTGCTGGACATGGAGGCGGAGGCAGATGCCTACTTTGACGAGGAGGTGCAGCGGGTGAACGCCGTGGCCGAGAGCGTGGCCGGGGAGAGTGAGCACCCCTCCATCCTCCAGACCTATATCTTCAAAGGAACCGTCTATGTGCGCAACGGCGGCGACTACGTCAACAAGATGCTGGAGCTGGCCGGCGGCACCTATCCCTTCGCCGAGCTGGAACCCGACCAGGGCGGTAATACCAAGATGACGGTGGAGGAGTTCTATCAGGGAGCGGTGGATGCCGATATTCTGATCTATGACAATACCAGTGACGTCAGCGTCTCTACCGTGGCCGATATCCTGGCCAATGGTGACTACCTGGGCGACATGAAGGCCATCCAAGAGGGCAACGTCTGGGGGATCCAGAAAAACTACTGGCAGTCGGCCGATGACGTGGCCACCATGATTGAAGATCTTGCAACCATCATCTATCATCCGGAAAACGCGGATCAGCTCCACTATTTCTACAAGCTGCCCGCAGAATAAGCGGCGGAGCCCGACCGTTTGGTCGGGCCCTGCCGGGAGCCGTCTGCCGCAGTGGGGGACGGCTCCCGACAGGGAAACGCACGGGAGGGAGAGAGGAACATGAAACAAAGCACCCGAAATGTCGTAGGCTTCGCTGTTCTGGCGGTTCTGCTGGCCGTCTTGTTCTACTGGAACATCAACACTGGTTCGGTTCATCTGAGCCTGGAGCGTATTTTTACCCTTCTCCGCTGGGGCAACGACGGCTCTATGGAAGGCAACATCCTGTGGAAGATCCGCCTGTCCCGCCTGCTGGGTGCGGCGCTTCTGGGTGGGGCACTGTCCATCGCAGGCTTCTTGCTCCAAACCTTCTTCAAAAACCCGATTGCAGGCCCCTTTGTGCTGGGGATCTCGTCCGGCTCCCGCCTGTTTGTAGGATTTTTTCTTCTGGCTGCTACCCCTATTGTAACGGGGAATTTTTCTCCCTATGTGATCTTCCTGGCGGCCTTCGCGGGGGCACTGGCCGCTATGGCCCTGGTGCTGGCCGTGTCCAGCCGGGTGCAGAATCTGGCCATGCTGCTGGTTATCGGTATGATGATCGGGTACATCTGCGATGCGGGCACGGACTTTATGATCACATTCGCTGAGAGTAATCAGCTCCAGAATTTCACGGTCTGGACGATGGGCAGTTTTTCCGGCCTGACCTGGGCCACATTGGGGGCATCCGCCCTCATCACCTTCCCCACGGTGCTTCTGGTGTTCCTCCTGTCCAAGCCCCTGGGGGCTTACCTGCTGGGGGAGAGCTATGCCAAGAGCATGGGGGTCAACATCAAGGGGTTCCGCGTGGCACTGATCCTCCTGTCCAGCATCCTGTCGGCCTGCGTAACCGCCTTTGCCGGTCCCATCTCCTTTGTGGGCATCGCCGTGCCCCATATCACCCGCATGCTCTTTCGCACATCCCGGCCCATGGTGCTCATACCGGCCACCTTTCTCACAGGAAGCGTATTCTGCCTGGCCTGTGACCTCATTGCCCGCACGGCGTTTGCCCCAACGGAGCTCACCATCAGCACCGTCACCTCGGTGTTGGGCGCCCCTGTAGTCATCTGGCTTATGATCAAGCGCAGGAGGAACAGCTGATGTATTTTGAAACACAGAAGCTGTCGGTGGGCTACCACCGGCAGCCCCTCATCAAAGACATTGACATTGGTATCTGGCAGGGGGGTATCCTCTGCCTGATCGGTCCCAACGGCTCGGGGAAATCCACCATCCTGCGCAGCATCACGCGGCATCTGGCCAAGCTGGGAGGGGTGGTCACCATCGGCGGCGGCGATCTGGACAAGATGAGCGACAAGGAGCTGGCCCGCCATGTGTCGGTGGTGCTCACCGACCGGGTGGAGCCGGATCTCATGACCTGCTGGGAGGTGGTGGCGGCCGGGCGCTACCCCTACACCAACCATTTTGGAAAGCTCTCGCAGGAGGATCAGCGCATTGTGGAGGAGTCTATGAAGCGGGTGAATGCCCTGGATCTGCGGGAGCAGCGGTTTACCGAACTCAGCGATGGACAGAAGCAGCGGGTGCTGCTGGCCAGAGCTCTATGCCAGCAGCCGGAGGTTATTGTCTTGGATGAGCCCACCAGCTATCTGGACATCCGCCATAAGATTGAACTGCTGAACATCCTCCGGGAAATGACCGCCGGCCGGGGACTGTCCGTGGTGCTCTCCCTCCACGAGGTGGACCTGGCCACCAAGCTGGCCGATGTGGTGGTGCTGGTGAAGGACAATGCCATCTTCCGCTGCGGCGCGCCGGAGGATGTACTGAATGACAGCATCATCCGGCAGCTCTACGGCATTCACGACGGCACCTTCAATCTGCTCCTGGGGAGTGTAGAGCTCTGCGGCGCGGCGGGGAACCCCCGCGTGTTCGTGGTGCCCGGAGAGGGCAGGGGAGCCCCCTGCTTCCGGGCCCTTCAAAAGCGGGGGATCCCCTTTGCCACAGGAATTCTCCAGCGGTGCGACGTGGACTGCGCAGTGTCGGAAACCCTTGCAGCCCGCCGATATACGGCGGATAGTTTCTCTCCGCCGGCCTCGGACACTCTGCGTGCCGCTATCGCGGCGGCCTGCGGCTCCGCCTGCGTGGTGGACAGCGGTGCTGCGATAGGCGCCTATAACCAGGAAAATATGGAACTGCTGCGGGCGGCAGCAGAGGCAGGTGTGCCGATTCTCACCCTGCGCCGGGAGGCGCTGAAGGTCCTGGGGGCCGCGCGCCGCTTCGACACCGTCAGAGCTTTGGCCGATGAAGCGGCCCGGCTTGTGTCTACGGGAAAGGGGGGAGCATCTTGTCCCTCATCTGGCGCTATCTCAGACGCTATCGCTGGTACTGCCTGACGGCCCTCCTGTTTGTCCTGATTGAGGCAAACTGTGAACTGCTGCTGCCGACGCTGATGGCGCGAATGATCGACGAGGGCGTGCGATCAGGGCAGATAGACCGCATCCTAGAGCTAGGCGGCTGGATGGCCGGGGCTGCCATGGGCGGCATTGTGTGCGTGCTCGTGCGCAATCTCTGCTCCGGGACGGCTTCCCAGCGGTTTGGGGCGGATCTCCGACGGGGACTGTTTGCCAAGTGCCTTCATCTCACGGAGGGCGGCGTGGATCAGGTGGGGAGCGGTTCTCTGGTGACCAGGATGTCCAGCGACTGTGACCAGCTCGCCAAATCGGTAAACTCCGCCCTGCGCATTGGCATCAAGGCGCCTGTCCTGTGCGTCGGCAGCGTAGCCTACGCCATGGGACTGGACGCGGGCTTGAGCTGGATTGTCCTTGCGGTGGTTCTGGCGGTGACGGCGCTCATTACGGGCTATGTGGTGCAGAGCAGCCGGCGCTTCCGCCGCGTGCGGGATGCCATGGATCAGGTCAATGCGACTGTGCAGGACTTCCTGCGGGGTATCCGTTTGATCCGCGCCTTGGGACGGGAGGAGTCGGAGACCCGCCGTTTTCAGGTGTGTAGCGCGGAACTGGAGGAAGCGGGCATTCACCTTCAGCTGCTATCCGCCTGGTTTGCCCCGCTGGTCACCCTCACCGTAAATCTCGGCACGGTTGCAGTGCTGTGGGCGGCGGGGACTTGGGAGGTGGAGGTGGGTACCGTATCCGCTTTTGTCACCTACATGACCCAGATGCTCACCTCCCTGATGACCCTGGTGGATGTATTCAAACTTCTCATACGGGCGCAGACCTCGGCGCAGCGGGTGGAGGAGGTGCTTCAGCTTCCGGAGGAAGAAGATCCGGCACAGCCAGAGCACATGGGGGCAGAGGAGCCGGTGCTGGAACTGCGGCATGTGACCTTCGCGTATCCCGGCGGCAGCGGAGTCCCCGCCCTGCGCGATGTTTCCTTCTCACTGCGGCGGGGTGAGCGGCTGGCTGTGGTGGGCCCCACTGGCGCGGGGAAATCCACTCTGGCCTGGCTCTGTGCCAGGCTCTATGAGCCGCAGTTGGGAGAGATACGGCTGGGCGGGCGGCTGCTAAGCTGTCTTCCACTGGAACAGATTCGACGGCAGGTGGCGGTGGCCGCCCAGAAAAGCGCCCTGTTTTCCGGCACGGTTCGGGACAATCTATCCATGGGAGACCGGAGTGCGGGGGAAGATCAGCTCTATGCCGCTCTGGAGGCCGCCCAAGCGGCTGATTTCGTAAAAGATGCCGGCGGACTGAGCGCCCGGCTGGACCAGGGGGGCGCCAACCTCTCAGGCGGGCAGCGGCAGCGCCTCTCTCTGGCCAGAGCCCTGCTCAGGGAGAGCGCAGTGTTGATCCTGGATGACTGCACCAGTGCGCTGGACCCTGGAACGGAACATAAGGTTCTCGCCGGCATCGGGAGAAACCCCAACCAGGCGGTGCTCCTCATTACACAGAAAATACGCGCCGCCAGCGGGATGGATCGGATTCTGGTACTGGAGGAAGGTTGGCAGGCAGGGCTGGGAACCCATGAATTTCTGATGGACAGCTGCCCTGCCTACCGCGAACTCTGGACCTCCCAGGCTTTGGAGGTGAACACAGATGGCACATAGCGGGCGGGCGGCCGGGGGGCCGCCCCTGCCACCACAGCGGCGAAGTCTTCAGCAGCGATTCGGGCCCCACGCAAAGGCCAGGAACGGACGGGGCACCGTGCGCCGACTGCTGGCGCTCTATGCCCGGTGGAAAAGGGAACTTATTCTGGTGGTAGGCCTCACCGTGCTCTCCACCGTTGCATCCCTTGCAGTGCCCTATCTGCTGGGGCTGGCGGTGGACTGCTTCCGGGTGGGCGGAGTGGACAGAACTGCACTGGCGGCGCTACTGGTTCTCCTGGTGGGAGTGATAGCGGCACAGTGGCTTGGCAACTGGGGACGCCGCCGCTGGATGGAGATTATCTCCCAGAGAATGGTGACCCAAATCCGCCGGGATTGCTTTGCCAAATTGGGGAAGCTTCCCCTGTCCTACTTTGACCGACACCCCCACGGGGATACGATGAGCCGACTGGTCAGCGACGCCGACAATGTCAGCACCGTGGCCGCAGAGTCTGTGACGCAGCTGTTTTCCAGCTTGCTGACAGTGGCGGGCGCATTGACCATTATGGTCTTCCTCAGTCCTCTGCTCACATTGGTGGCGCTGGCAACGGTACCAGTGATCGCCCTGTGTACACGCCTCATCTCGCAGCGAAGCCGGACGCTCTACCGCAGGCAGGCCGATGAGCTGGGGCGCCTGAGCGGTCTGGTACAGGAGACGCTGTCCAACGGACGTACAGTCAAGCTCTACCACCGGCAGGCAGAGGTGCTGGAGCAATTTGACCATATAAACGAAGTGCTGTGCACCACCTCAGTAAAAGCACAGGTATGCGCCGGACTGCTCAGCCCCTTGGTAAATATGGTCAACCATTTGGGGTTTGCCCTGATTGCCTGTACCGGCGGTGTGCTGGCCCTTCACGGGGTGGTGCGGATTGGCCTGGTAGTAAGCTTTTTGGGCTATTCCCGGCAGTTAGGGCGGCCGCTTAACAGCATCGCAGCCCTTTTTTCCAGTATCCAGCAGGCCGTGGCTGGGGCGGAACGCCTCTTCGATATCCTGGATGAACCTGAGATGCCAGCAGATGCCCCTGAGGCCGTCTCTCCCCAAACGGTACGGGGAGAGGTGGCTTTTGAGGACGTCTCTTTTTCCTATGAGCCGGAGAAGTCCGTGCTGGAGCATGTGAGCCTCCGGGTTGAGGCCGGGGAAGTGGCTGCCTTTGTGGGAGAGACCGGCGCGGGTAAGAGTACGCTGATCAATCTGTTGACCCGGGCCTATGAACCATCGGCAGGGGTAATCCGGCTGGACGGCATTCCTCTGGAGCAATACAGCCGCGCGAGCCTAGGCCGGTGCTTCTCTGTGGTGCTCCAGGATACGGCCTTTTTCCGGGGCACAGTATTGGAAAACCTGCGATATGCCCGGCCGGAGGCCACAAAGGACGAGGTTATGCAAGCGGCGAAGCTGGCCAACGCACACGGTTTTATTCAGCGCCTCCCGCAGGGATACGATACCATCATCTCAGGTGCAGCAGAGGAGCTTAGCCAAGGGCAGCGTCAGCTGCTTGCAATCGCCCGGGCTCTGGTAAGCCAGGCGCCTATCCTGATTCTGGATGAGGCCACCAGCAACGTGGATACCACTACCGAGCGTCGTATCCAACAGGCAACCATGCGTCTGCTGAAGGGCCGAACCTGTTTCCTGATTGCGCACCGCCCCTCCACGATCCGCCGTGCCGACCGCATTTTTGTGGTGGGGAAGCAGGGAATCATGGAGTCCGGTACGTATGATGAGCTGATGAAAAAGCGTGGAGTTTATTGGAGCATGCTCCAATAAACCAATTGTTTTGAATATGGTTTATGACTGACACGCTGTGAGCTCTTTTGAACGTAGAGCCCATTTAATAGCACTTTTTGTCCTTTACGACGCAGATTTTGAAGTGGGGCTGACGTCTTAACACAGAGCAGAAAAAATCCAGGCGGAGCGGAGACCACATGACCTCTAGTCAAAACCTCCGGCTAAGCCTAATCTCATTAAGATAAGAACTCCAACGCAGCCGCCTTCGGGAAAGAGCCCCGGAGGCGGCTTAGCAAACACACGCACCAGAAAAGAGGGCATGACAAAAGCGCGGAGTATCCTCCGCGAAAAACGAATATAAAGCGCTCTCAAATCATCCGGTACTGGAAAGAGGCCGGACGCTTTACGCGCATATTTCTTGGTTTTTGCAGCCCGGGGCGGACAGGGAGCAAGAATTTTGCTATCAAAGGCTCTATTATGGCAGCGGGAACGAAACCAAGCAGAAATTCCCGTGCAATGTGAGTGGCAAAAGCGGCGTTGATGCGGTAGAGATGCCTGCTCTCCGGCTGCTTAAAAACGGCATGGAGACGAATCAAGGACGCAAAATTATAGAGCGTCATTTTGGCGAAAATCTCCTGCTCAATGAATGGGCGCTTTTTAGCATGAAAGTGCGTCAATGCCAGGGTGTACTTCAAGTCTCGGAAAGATGTCTCGATTCCCCAGCGTTTGTGGTAAAGTACACGGAGCAGCGGAGGGGGGAAGCGGTCTGCTGGAAGGTTGGTGATCACAGTCTCGTACAGGCCCTCTTTGACCGCAAATCTGACCACGCGGAAGGAGATGGGATACAGCGCATCGCTTGCGTTTTTGATATAATCGAAACGAACCTTGCTGGGAATCCAACGGTATTTCTGAGGCTCCCGGCGGATACGGTTGGTGAGGCGTTTGGACAGGAAATAGCTGAAGGCCACATCGAATTCCGGTGTATCAGGCAGCTTAAGCCCTGAAAGTATGCCCCGCTTCTCTTTTGCACGGATTAGATAGTTCCAGTTCTTCTGCTCTATATGAGCTGTGTTGTTGTATGCCTCATAGCCGCAGTCCGCTATAAGGATGGCCGGTTCTTTGAGCCAGGACCGGTCATCCAGCTCCGCAAGTGCCCGAGATTCGTGTTCCTCTCGGCCGTTTTGTATGACAGCGTCCAGATAGAGTTGATTTTCCAAGTCATACAGAGCGTTTAAATGCAGCAGGTTGTATCCGCGTCCGTCTTTGGTGCTGTTAAAGTGGGTTGCCTTGTCGTGGATATTACTTGGAATCTGCACATGAGAACCATCCACCGCCAGCAGGGTGTACCCGTTCCACCTTCGTATGGGACGGTTTTCGGAAGTAAACCGACGCAGGATCTCTTCAAAGGCCGCAGGAAGAAGCTTTCCCCGCCGCTGAACGAAGGCCGATGCAGTTGCCGCTGTTGGATCATAATGAAACTGCCGCTGCAGTTCTACATTCAGACTTTGTCCGCTCATGGAAAGGATCGTCCTGCACAGCATTTCAAAGGGAAGTTTACGGCTGCGTGTAAAATCCCGTTTGGGATCGGTCGCATATGCAGATAGATCCTCCCGCATTTGGCATATGGTATCCAGCAGTTTCCTTTTCAGGGCTTTGGGGTAATTCCTCATCGGCGTAACCTCCTTGAAATTGCTCTCAAGGCGCAGCCGCCGATTTTTCCGGTTTTGTCAAGTGGTTTTTGTGACTTTTTTCAAATATTCGAATGAACACATCCACCAGCGAAGCTGGTGGTTGTCACTGTGCGGGCATAGCCCT
>NZ_JAHZDL010000001.1:0-81003 GCF_019422385.1 Flavonifractor sp. | reverse complement strand
GGCGGAGGAGCTGGAGTATGTGCTGCTGGATCTGGACGGGGACGGCGGGGCGGAGTTGGTGGTGCAGATGGCGGCACAGCCCGGCCTGTTCAACGCCGTGTTCCACTATGGGGACGAGGAATTGTCCTGCTGGCAGTATGATATCATGGAGACAAGCTGCCGGGACTACCCCCTGCGGGACGGCGCTATGGTGCGGCAGTATGACACGGGCACCGGGCCCAACCGGTATTCCCACCTCTACACGGTATTCCGCTATCTGTCCGGCGGAGAGACCGAGGAGACCGCCAGCCTGACGATCCACGAGGACACGTCGGACGGCGGCGCCGAGACGCTCACCTATCTGGTGGACAATGAGGAGGTGGATCAGGACACCTTTGAGACCCGGTTCGAGGAACTGGTGGAGAGCCGGCTTCTCTCCCGGGAGGACTGGACCCCGGCCGCGGAGCTGCTGGACTGAACGGATGGAAGCGGAGAATATACGGGAAAAAACAGAGCGCGGCCCATCGGTCTTTGACCGATGGGCCGCGTCAGGTTGTTGAAAAGACTTCTTCGACAGGCTGCGCTTATCGGCAGTCTCGCGTTTTATCCGCCCGATCAGCCGTTGAGGGAGGCCAGGATGCTGTCCTTCAGCCGGCCCAGCTGCTCCAGGGAGTCCCCCTTGAGGGTGGACTTCAGGGAGGCCACGGGCTCCAGCACCTGGAAGCCCTTCAGGCCCTCCAGCTCGGCCCGGATCAGCTTGCCGCTGACCGGCGCCCAGGAGCCGTTCTCCACCAGGCCCACGGTGCGGTTCTGGAGCATCAGGGCCTTCATGTCGTGGAGCAGGTTGGCCATGGCGGGATAGATGCCGTTGTTGTAGGTGGGGGCCGCCAGCACCAGGTGGCTGCACCGGAACACCTCGGAGATGAGATAGGAGATGTGGGTGGAGGACACGTCGTACATGGCGATGTTCCTCACGCCGCCCTCGGCCAGGCCGGCGGCCAGGATGTCGGCCGCGTTCTCCGTGTCGCCGTACATGGAGGCGTAGAAGATGGCCACGGCCTTCTCCTCCGGCTCATACCGGCTCCACTTGTCGTACTTGCCCAGCAGGTAGTCCAGGTTCTCCCGCCACACGGGGCCGTGGAGGGGGCAGATCATGGCGATGTCCAGGGCGGAGAGCTTCTTGAGGGCGGCCTGCACCTGGAGGCCGTACTTGCCCACGATGTTGCCGTAGTAGCGGCGGGCGTCGTCCAGCCAGTCCCGGTCGAAGTTCACCTCGTCGCTGAACAGGCTGCCGTTGACGGCGCCGAAGGTGCCGAAGGCGTCGGCGGAGAAGAGGAGCTTCTCGCTGGACTCGTAGGTGACCATCACCTCGGGCCAGTGCACCATGGGGGCCATGTAGAAGTGGAGGGTGTGGCTGCCCAGAGAGAGGGTATCCCCCTCCTTGACGGTGATCATCCGCTCCTCCAGGGGCAGGTCGTAGAACTGCTTCATAAAGGTGAAGGTCTTGGCATTGCCTACGATCTTCATCCCGGGGAAGCGGAGGGCCAGCGCCTCGATGTTGGCGCAGTGGTCGGGCTCCATGTGGTTGACCACCAGGTAGTCCAGCGGGCGGCCGTCCAGGGTGTGGAGCACGTTCTCCAGAAACTGGCGGGAGATGGCGGCGTCCGCCGTGTCCAGCACGGCGGTCTTTTCATCCATAATCACATAGGAGTTGTAGGATACGCCGTGGGGTACGGGGAATAGATTCTCGAACAGGGCCAGCCGGCGGTCGCTGCCGCCCACCCAGGTCACCTGCTCGGTCAGCTTACGGGTGCAGTACATATGTCATTCTCCTTCTAACAGGGCCTGGAACCGGGCCCTGAGCTCTATATGCATAAGGTTTTTTTCCAACATATTATCATAACAGATGGAAAATCCCCCGTCAAGCAGTACCGGGAAGATCTCCGGCATTTTTTTGCACAAAACGAGCGGGCCGCCCCTCCGGCGGCCCGCTCGTCTGTCCTGTATCAGCTCTGCTCCTCCCGCTCTGTCCGGCCGCCGCGCTGACGCTCCAGCCCCGGCCAGAAGTGGTTGGCGTCCATGATGTCCTTCAGGGCATCCACATACTTCTCCGACTTGTGAACCACAAAGGCATCGGCATCGATGGGAATGTCCAGCTCGTCCATCCGGCGTACGCTCCAGATATAGAGAATGTCCAGGGCGGGAATGAGCTTCTCCCCGCTGGGGGTGAGCACATACTCCACCTTGGGGGGAACGGTGTCATAGGAGATGCGGCGGATCAGCCCTGCCTCCACCAGCTCCCGCAGCTGCTGGCTGAAGACCTTCTCCGAGATGGGCAGGAGCTTGAGGGTCTGATTGAAGCGGATACTCCCGGAGACATAAATCTCGTGGAGAATGGTCATCTTCCACTTCCCGCCAATGCAGTGCAGCACGTAGTGATAGGGGTTCATGGGGGTGTCAAAGCTCTCCGTTCGCAAAACACTCGCCTCGCTTACTGCTATTTAATAGGGATCGGATTGTGATAATTTTATCATACTTTCCACTGTCCCACAAGTAATAACCTCTTAGTATGTACAGAATTCCACAATCTTTTTTTGCTTATTTTAGGCAGAAGGTACAGTTCACTCTCCCAAAGTGTCTTACACCAAATAGTTTGCACAATTCCGGCCGTGCCGGTTTATCGGAAGTACACAATTTTCCGCAGAGTTACCGTTTGGTATGTGCAAACTATTTGGTTATCTACTTACTGAATTGTATGTATTGCACAAATTTCCCTTTTTCGTTACACTACGCATTGGAAACGGGGACTGGGAGCCCCCGATGTGAATGTAAATGTAAGAAGGAGCGGATTACAAATGGTCAAGCGTACTGTTGCAGATCTGAAGCCCTATGATGCGGCCGGCCACTTCAAGATGGTGGCCATGCGGATTCACGGCAAGGAGGAGACCGGCGCCCAGAAGTTCTGGATCGGCGTTTCCACCTTCCTGCCCGGCGGCGGCGCCGAGTGGGCCTACGAGGACAACCCGCTTGAGAAGGTCTACTACGTGCTGGAGGGCGAGATGACCGTCACCGACAAGGACGGCAAGAAGTATGTCATCCACAAGGACGAGTCCATCTCCTTCCCCCCCAACGAGGGCCGCGGCCTGATGAACGAGAGCAACCTGCCCGCCCGCATGCTGGTCATCATCAACTACCCCGAGGCCTGAGCCCGACGGGCCACATCATGTAAGGAGGAAGAATCGTCATGGTTCCTGTGAAAAAGGATTTTGTGGAGAATATGTTCTCCGTCAAGGGCAAGGTGGCCCTGGTCACCGGCGCTACCGGCGCGCTGGGCTCCGTGCTGTCCAAGGCTTACGGCTACGCCGGCGCCAAGGTCTTCATGACCGGCCGCAACGAGAAGAAGCTCCAGGCCCTGGAGGAGGAGTTCAAGGCCGAGGGCATTGACTGCGCCTACGCCGTGGCCGACCCCGCCGACGAGGAGCAGGTGGACAAGATGGTGAAGGCCTGCGTCGCCCAGTACGGCGAGGTCAACATCCTGGCCGTCACCCACGGCTACAACAAGCCCCAGAACATCCTGGAGCAGTCCGTGGCCGACTGGCAGTACATCATGGACGCCGACTGCAAGAGCGTCTATGTGGTGTGCAAGTACGTGGCCCAGCAGATGGTGGATCAGGGCAAGGGCGGCAAGATCGTGGTGTGCACCTCCCAGCGCTCCAAGCGCGGCATGGCTGGCTACACCGGCTACTGCACCTCCAAGGGCGGCGCCGATCTGATGGTGTCCTCCATGGCCTGCGACCTGACCGCCAAGTACGGCATCAACGTCAACTCCATCTGCCCCACCGTGTTCCGCAGCGATCTCACCGAGTGGATGTTCGACCCCGAGTCCGCCGTGTACCAGAACTTCCTGAAGCGCGAGCCCATCGGCCGCCTGGCCGAGCCCGACGACTTCGTGGGCTACACCCTGTTCCTGTCCTCTGACGCCTCCAACTTCATCACCGGCGCCAACTGCGACTGCTCCGGCGGCTACCTGACCTGCTGATTCGGGAAGGAAGTCGAACAGCATGAAGAACATCAAAAACATCCTCATCTGCGGCGCGGGCATGATGGGCAAGAACATCGGCTACGTGTTCGCGTCCAACCCCGACTTCCGGGTGGGCATGTACGACCTGTACCCCACCGATGTGGAGGCCGGCATCCGCACCAACACCAAGCAGCTGCTGGACAAGGGCGTCATCACCGAGGAAGAGCTCAGCGACCGCCTGTCCCGCATCTCCTTCACCACCGACATCGACAGCGATCTCGTCAAGAACGCCGATCTGGTGATCGAGGCCGTGTTCGAGGACATGAAGATCAAGCGGGAGACCTTCGCCAAGCTGGAGGCCCGCTGCCGCCCCGACACCATCTTCTGCACCAACTCCTCGGTCATGAGCCCCAGCGAGATCTCCGCCGAGCTCAAGCATCGGGAGCGGTTCGTAGGCACCCACTTCTGGAACCCCGGCCACCTGATCCCCCTGGTGGAGGTGGTCAAGTCCGACGCCTCCTCCGATGAGACGGCCCAGGCCGTCATGGAGGTGCTCCGCTCCGTGGGCAAGAAGCCCGTGCTGTGCAGGAAGGACGTGCCCGGCTTCATCGCCAACCGCATGCAGCACGCCCTGTGGCGGGAGGCCATCTCCATCGTGGAGCACGGCATCGCCGACGCCGCCACCGTGGACGAGGCGGTACGCTACTCCTTCGGCCTGCGGCTGCCCCAGCTGGGCCCCATGGAGAACGCCGACATGGTGGGCACCGACCTGACCTACAACATCCACGATTACATCCTGAAGGATCTGGAGGACTCCCACGAGCCCTCCCCCCTGCTCAGGCAGCTGCGGGACGAGGGCAAGATCGGCTTCAAGACCGGCGAGGGCTTCCAGAAGTGGACCCCCGACCAGGTGGCCCAGTCCAACGCCGAGCTCAACGAGTACCTCATCCGCATGCTCTACGGCAAGTAATCCATTCATCTGATACGTTCTAAAGGAGGAACTGACGATTATGGGCAAGAAAGTTTATGTCGACCTGACCCACCCCTTCAGCGCGGAGATTCCCCGCTGGCCCTACTTTGACAAGCCCGAGATCACCAACGCCCACACCATGGCCAAGGGCGGCGTGCTGACCTCCAAGATCACCTGCACCATGCACACCGGCACCCACTGCGACGCCCCCCGTCACGTGATGGAGTATGAGTTCGACGGCCGCCGCGCCCGCTACACCCACGAGATGCCCATCGACGCCTACACCGGCGAGGCCGTGGTGCTGAAGCTGGACGTGGAGCCCTGGACTCTGATCACCGACAAGCACCTGGACGAGGCCTGCAAGAAGTGCGGCGTCAACCCCGACGATCTGAAGGGCAAGGTGCTGTGCCTGAACACCGGCATGCACCGCCTGTTCGATGACTCCAAGGCCTACTACCACTACTCCATCGGCACCGGCATCGACGCCGGCAAGTGGTTCGTCAAGCACGGCGTCAAGTGCGTGGCCATGGACTCCCAGGCCCTGGATCACCCCCTGCACACCGCCATGGGCAACAACGGCATGACCCGCATGAACCTGCTGGGCGCCACCGGCAAGCCCATCACCGAGGAGTACAAGGAGCTCTTCGGCGAGGAGGCCTATGCCGAGTTCGACAAGTTCGAGTACATCCGCATCCACGGCCAGGCCGCCTATGACGAAAAGTTCGGCGAGCTGGAGGATCTGGGCGTCTGGGGCACCTGGGAGCCCTGCCACAAGGAGATGCTGGGCCACGGCATCGTGGGCGTTGAGAACCTGGGCGGCGATCTGGACAAGATCAAGCCGGGCAAGGTCTTCAACTTCTTCTGCTTCCCCCTGCGCTGGTACATGGGCGACGGCGCCATGTCCCGCTGCGTGGCCCTGATCGACGAGGACGAGATCGACAAGAGCGTGCCCGACCGCACCTACAAGTACGGCGGCACCGGCTACGCCGACGAGTCCGGCCACGGCGACAGCGGCCTGGAGTACATGCGCAAGCTGTTCAACCGCAACAAGAAGTAATCCGCACCTTCTATACCGCGCAGAGCGGCGGGCGCCATGCTCGCCGCTCTGCGTGGCGTTACATCATCGGAAAGGATCTGAATTCCATGAGCGATTTGAAGAATAAGACCATCATCACCGTGGCCACCACCGGCGCCTGGCCCACCAAGGCCAACAACCCCAACGTGCCCATGACTCCCGAGGAGATCGCCGAGGACGTGTACGCCTGCTGGAAGGCCGGCGCCGCCGTGGCCCACCTGCACATGCGGGACGACGAGGGCAAGGGCACCATGGACAAGGAGAAGTTCCGCAAGACTGTGGAGCTGCTCCGCGCCAACCACCCCGACTGCGACATCATCCTGAACATGACCACCTCCGGCGATCTCAACGCCACCGAGGAGACCCGCCAGATCCACCTGAAGGAGCTGCGCCCCGAGATGGGCTCCTACGACTGCGGCTCCATGAACTGGCTGCACACCTCCCTGTTCCTCAATCCCCCCTCCTTCCTGGAGGAGCTGGGCAAGAACATGCAGGAGTGGGGCGTCAAGCCGGAGATCGAGGCCTTTGACCCCGGCATGATTGCCAACGCCGCCTACTACCTGAAGAAGGGCGTGCTGAAGGCCCCCCTGCACTTCCAGTTCTGCATGGGCTGCGCCAACGGCATCCCCGGCTCCATGAAGAACCTGATTTTCATGAAGGAGACCATGGAGTCCCTGTGCCCCGGCTCCACCTGGAGCTGCTTCGGCGTGGGCCACTCCGCCATGGAGATGCTGTACGGCGCCGTGGCCCTGGGCGGCCACATCCGCGTGGGCATGGAGGACAACGTCATGTACTCCAAGGGCGTGCTGGCCGAGAGCAACGTCCAGTTCGTGGAGCGCGCCCGCCGCGTCATCGAGGAGTACGGCAAGCAGGTCGCCACCCCCGACGAGGCCCGCCAGATCCTCAGCCTGAACAAGTAATCTGCTCCCTCCTGAGCGAACCCCCGGAGTCCGACGGACTCCGGGGGTTTTGCATGCCATCCTGCGGCAGGCATGTTCCGCACCCCGCCGGCATAGACAATAGGACAGGAGGTGGGGGCATGGCGTGGGCGGAACGGCTGGGCAACTTCATCTGGAACCCCTGGCTGCTGGGGCTCTTTCTGCTGTGCGGGCTGTACTTCTCGGTGCGCACCGGCTTCTTCCAGGTTTTCCGGGCTCCCCTGTGGCTGAAAACCACCCTGGGCTCCCTGCTCCGGCGGGAGAAGCGGCGGGAGGGGGAGGGCCTCACCCGGCTCCAGGCCCTGTCCACCGCCCTGGCCGCCACCATCGGCACCGGCTCCATCGCCGGGGTAGCCACCGCCATCTTCTACGGCGGGCCGGGGGCGGTGTTCTGGATGTGGGTGTCCGCCTTTTTGGGCATGATGACCGGCTGCCTGGAGAAAACCCTGACGGTGCGCTACCGGGAAAAAGACCCCGCCGGGGGCTGGCGGGGCGGGCCCATGTGCTACATGGAGAAGGGGCTGGGCAGCCGGGGTCTGGCCTGCCTGTTCGCCCTGTGCTGCGTGTGCGCCAACCTGGGGGGCGGCAACGTGGTGCAGGCCAACTCCATCGCCGCCGCCCTGGAGGCCTCCTTCGGCTGGAACCGGCTGGCGGTGGGTATCGTGACGGCGGCGGTCACCGGGATTGTAATTCTGGGGGGCATCGGCCGCATCGGGAAGGTCAGCGAGAAGCTGGTGCCCTGCATGGCCCTGCTGTTCCTGGGGGGCGGCATTGTGGTGCTCATCGCCCACCGCTCTGCCCTGCCCGCCGCCCTGGAGCGGATCTTCACCGCCGCCCTCACCCCCAAAGCCGCCCTGGGGGGCGGCATGGGCTACGGCATGGCGGCGGCCATGCGCTACGGCGTGGCCCGGGGTGTGTTCACCAACGAGGCGGGCATGGGCACCTCCGCCATCGCCCACGCCGCCTCCAACACTAGAGACCCCGCCGAGCAGGGGATGTGGGGCATTTTCGAGGTGTTCATCGCCACCATCTGCGTCTGCTCCGTCACCGCCCTGGTGATCCTCACCTCCGGGGTCTATCAGGAGGGGGCCGCCCTGGCCGCCATCCAGGCGGGCACGGTGACCCGGGCCATGACCGGGGCCCCCCTGTCCGCCGCCGCCTTCTCCACGGTGTACGGCCCCTTTGGCGGGGCCTTTGTGTCGGTGTGCCTGCTGCTGTTCGCCTTCACCTCCCTGCTGGGCACCAGCTACTACGGGGAGCGGGGGCTCCAGTATCTCACCGGCTCCGACCGCTGGAAGCTCCCCTTCCGGGCGGCCTTCCTGGCCGCCATCGTGATGGGCAGCGTGGGGGACGTGGCGGTGGTGTGGCAGCTGGCCGACATCTTCAACGGCCTGATGGCCCTGCCCAACCTGTGCGCCCTGCTGGCCCTGTCGCCGGAGGCTTTGTCCCTGCTGAAAAGCTGGACGGAGGCTAAAACAGGCGCAGCTGGGAGGCCCGGGCGGAGACGCAATCAGCGTCGATGATCTCGTCCTCCGGGCCGGGACGGCCCACCAGCAGAGGGCTGTCCGGGGCGTGCCTGGCCCAACCGGCGGCGGTGCGGCCTGGGGAGCGGTTGGCGTAGCAGTAGCGACAGCCGGTGGGGCAGGTGTCGTAGGCGCCGATGTCCACGCTTTGGCAGCAGCCGCAGCCCGGCCGCTGGCCCTTGTCCGGCTTCAGCTCCAGGGGACAGCCGCACACCCGCTCCAGCCGTGCCCGATCGATGCAGGCGGCCCGGCCGATACCGTAGCGGGTATAGTCCCCTGCCTCACAGCACATGACGGCGGAGAGGCCGAACGCCCCGGCCGTCTCCCCGAAATACGCCGCCAGCTCCGCCGCCTCCCGGTGATCCGGGGCCCGCAGGCCGTCCATGGGCCGGCCGGGGTAGGAATCCAGAAAGCTGAGGGTCACCTGATCGGTGTACGGCGACAGCCGCTCACAGAGTGCGCGGAACCGTTCCCGGTGCCAGTCCATGTTGATGGCGCCGGTCAGCAGAACCGGGTCATACCGCCACAGCACTCGCTCCCGGCCCAGGCGGCGGCCCAGGGCCTGAAAGGCCGCCAGAATCTCCCCCTTGTCCTCCAGGCCGGGCTCGATGTCGGCGCCGTAGGGGGTGAGGGTGAACTGGAACAGGCTGCGGTAGCCCATCGCCTCGATCTCGTCCAGATGGGGCAGCAGGGGCCGGGGATCCTTGGTCCAGAACACGACGGCATCCACCCCCTCCGGGGTGAGGGCGTACCGGCGCAGCCGGTGGGGGCGGTAGGGCTCCCCCACCAGCACCTCCCCGGCCCGCAGGCGGTTCATCAGCCACGGGGCGTACCAGCGGGGGATATCCGTGCGGCGGGATGCGGATAGAATCATGGCAAATTCCCCTCCCAGGTGAAAAACAGGCGGACAGCGACGCTGTCCGCCTGTGCGGGTTTCCCCTATGCGGCCGCCTCCGGGACGGTCTCCGTGTCGGTCTGGGTGTCTGCGGGTTCGGTCTCCTGGCCGGTGACCGGCGGCGCGGGCTCCACCTCCGTGGGGGCGGACTCCTCCGCCCGCTGGTAGGAGGTGATCGCACCGCCGCCCAGGATGTCGGAGCTACTCCCCTCGTCGGGCACGTCATGCTCGATGGTGACGGAGTCGCCCGCGTCCAGGATCACCGCCGCGGGGCTCTGCGCCGCGGAGACGGAGTAGAACACGTCCTCCCCCTCCAGTCGGAAGAAGTAGTAGGTGTTCCCCTCCAGCACGGCGGAGCGGATCTCGGCGATCACGCCGCTGGCCTCGGTCTGGGGCAGCTCCTCGGTGGTGGTGACGCCGCTCTCAGACAGGAGCTTGATATACTCCTGCTCGCACTGGCTGACGGTGCCGCCGGTGGCCACAATCTGGTACTGGGCCACATTGACCATGGCGTAGCTCTTCACCAGGTTGGTGTTGTCCTTCAGGGGGATGAAGTAGGTGGGCTCCCCGGCGATGTTGAGCAGCAGGGGAAATGTGCCCTCATAGCCCAAATCCTGCACCTCGCCCTCGGCGGAGGCCTTGGCGGCGTACTCCGTGGCGCCGGGGGCGTCGTAGAACTTGGTCTCCTTGGTGCGCTGGTTGGACAGCAGGAAGCCCAGGTTGGACTGGTCGGCGTTGGCGGAGGTGACGCCGGTGTACACATACACGTCGTCGTTGAGGGCAATGTAGTTGTACCCCTGGGTGGTGACGGTCACGTCCCGCTGGCCAAAGATGGAATTGATGAAGCCGTTGACATAGGTGCCGTGGTAGTCGTACTGCTGCATGATCAGCTCCGGGGTGAACACGTTGTCCACCCAGGTGGGGATTTCGGAGAGCTCACAATAGGTGCTCTCACCGGTGATGGCGTCGCACAGCACCGCGCCGGCGATGTCGGTGCCACCGAACAGACCGATGGTCTTGACCACCCGGGGGGCGATCCAGTAGGGATGGCCCTCCTCGTCGATCTCAAACTGGGGGGTGCCGAACATAAAGGTGGGGTACTGGAAGCGCAGATGGCGGACGATGTTGCGGTTGAGGGGCTCGGAGAAGGAGTACTTCATGCCCTCACTGAGGCGCACCACCTGGGCCTCCTGGGTCACCATGTCCACCACCACGTAGGCGGGCAGGCCGCTGCCCCGGTTGGTGAACCACTTGATCAGATCGGCATAGGCGATGGGTGCCACCCGGACGGGCCGGCCCTGGTAGTTGATCTGGGTGGAGTCGTTGGAGTACTCAAACTGGCTGACCATGTCGCTGAGTGTGCCCATCTGGCGGTCGCCCAGGTACTCGGCGGAGGAGCGATCCAGTGTGGGGATCTCATCGAAGGAGATCTGGCTGATATCCTCGGTGAACTTCCCGTTCTCCACGGTGAGGAGATCCCGGTAGGCCGCCGCCCGGAAGATGGGGGCGGACAGGATGGCGCCCACCAGGGCCACGGCGATCAGGGCCAGAAACAGGATGCCCACGGGGAGGCACTGCTGCTTGATGAAGCGCAGGTAGTCCTTCACCCCGCCGCCGCTGGTGGCCACGTTCATGCCGGAGGTGACCAGGGCACACAGGACATACACCACGCAGAGGATACCCACGAAGGTGTAGAAGTCACTGGACTGGAGGTTGATGGGCGGCAGGGCCACATAGAAATAGACCAGGCCCACCACGGCGGTGATGAGCAGGCTGACCAGGATCTTGCCCAGCCGGCTCTTGGGGCCCTTTCCGTGTTTCGTCGGTTTTTGTTCCATAGCTTTGCTTCTCCTTTGCGTCGGTGGGGCGTGTTGAAGGTAGTATACCCTAAATTCCGGAATATGGCAAGGGGCTACCGCCCCACCACGGCCTTGCCCCGCCACCTGCCCCGCAGGTATGCGGCGGCGCTGATAGCCAGACCCACGGCCCAGCCGATGGGATAGGCCCAGTACAGCTCCTCCGGGCCGAGGAAATGGGCCAGCAGATAGGCCGCCGGCACCCGCACCACCCACAGGGAGAGGATGGAGGACACCATGGGCACCGTGGTGGCCCCGGCGCCCCGGAGGACGGCGTTGAAGATGAACATCATGGCCAGGATGAACATCATGGTCAGCACCCGGAGCAGATAGGCCTCTCCGGCGGCCACCACATCCGGCTCGGTGTTGAAGAGCATGAGCAGGGGCCGGCGCAGGGGGATCACCACCGCGGTGATGGCGATGCACACCAGCGTGCCCAGGGCCAGGGCCCGGCGGGCCCCCTTCTGCACCCGATCCAGCCGCTCCGCGCCGATGTTCTGCCCCACATAGGTGGTGGTGGCGGTGGAGAAGGACTGGATGGGCATGAAGGCAAAGGTGTCGATCTTGTTGGCCGCCCCGAAGCCGGCGGCAAAGGAGTTGCCGAAGCCGTTGATCAGGGCCTGCATGATCAGGATGCCCACGGAGAACTGGCACTCCTGGATGGCGGAGGGGATGCCCAGGCGCACCACCTGGCGCAGCAGCCGGTGATCCAGCTTCATCTGGAAGAACCGGATGTGGATGAAGGGGTACTTCCGGTTGATGAAGAAGATGCCGAACACCCAGGAGCTGAACTGGGCGATGATGGTGGCCAGGGCCACGCCGAACACGTCCCAGTGGAAGGCCAGCACGAACAGGAGATCCAGCGCCACGTTGATGCCGCAGGCCACCGCCAGGAAGATCAGGGGGGTCTTGCTGTCCCCCAGGCCCTGGAGGATGCCCGCGTTCAGGTTGTAGCCCAGGGAGCCGATGATGCCGCCCAGCACCACCATGCAGTAGATCCGGGCCTGGTCATAGGCCTCCGCCGGCACCCGGATCAGGGTGAGCAGCGGGCCGCTGACCACCACCCCCAGCACCGTCAGCGGCACAATCACCGCCAGCAGGGCGCTGTAGATGGTATCCACCGTGCGGCCCGCCGTCTCCCGGTCTCCGGCGCCGATGTACTGGGCGATCATGATGGTGGCGCCCATGGAGAAGCCGATGAACAGGGAGGACAGCAGGTAGATGATGGGGAAGCCGGTGCTCACCGCGGTAAGGGCGGAGGAGCCCACAAACTGCCCCACCACCACCGAGTCCACCATGTTGTACAGCTGCTGAAAAATATTCCCCACCAGCAGGGGCAGGGAAAAGAGCAGGATCCGCCGGGTCGGGGAGCCGTGGGTCATGTCCATGGCCCCGCGGCTCTGCCTTTCGATGTCGCTCATACACCCTCCAAACCTTCCGTCTCAGTATGCCGGCCCCCTGTCCGGGACAGGGGCCGCGCCTTACCGGTTTTCCGTACTCCGGGCCCGCTCGTAGATGATGCGCAGGCCGTCCAGCACCAGCTGGGGGTCGATCACGTCGATGAGGTTGGTGTTCTCCGCCACCATGCGGGACAATCCGCCGGTGGCCACCACCTTGACCTCCGGATCCCCCATTTCCTCCCTGGCCTTTCGGATGAGGTACTCAATGGCGCCGATGTAGCCCAGCACCGCCCCGGCCTGGATCTGTCCCACGGCCGTGAGGCCCAGGACGGTGTCCGGCTTCACCAGCTCCACCCGGGGCAGCAGGGCGGTCTTCTGGAACAGGCCGTCGATGGACACCCGCACCCCGGCGGTGATGCAGCCGCCCAGGTAGACCCCCTCCCGGCTCACCGCGTCCAGGGTGGTGGCGGTGCCGAAGTCCAGGACGATGACGGGGGCGCCGTACTTGGCGATGGCGGCGATGTCCGCCGCCGCCCGGTCGGGGCCCAGCCGCTCGTCGCTGTCACACTCCACATAGGGCAGGCCGGGATCCAGATCCTCGTCCAGCACCAGGGGGCGCTTTCCCACATAGGTGCGGATGGCCCGGCTCAGGGTGTGCATCACCTGGGGCGCCACCGAGCCGATCACCACGTCCTCCACCTGCCCCAGCTCCAGCCCGAAGCGCTGGAAATACTGGCACAGCCAGAGGCCCAGCTCGTCGCTGGTGCGGTTGGCGTCGGTCATGAGGCGGAAGCTGCCGATCAGCTCCGCCCCCCGGTAGAGTCCGAACTCCATATTGGTATTGCCCACGTCGATGACTAACAGCACGGCGTTTCTCCCCTTTTCTCAGATGTTTGACAGATAGCACACCGCCCCATCCCCCTCCAGGACGGCCACGGCGTAGGTGGGCCGGGCGATACTCCCGGCGGCGCCGGGGTTGACGATCCACAGCCCGTTTTCAAACTCGCACAGGGCCTCATGGGTGTGGCCGAAGCACAGCAGCCGGGCCCCCGCCTCCCGGGCTGCCCGTACAGCCAGGGAGATGCCGGATTTCACATGGTAGGTGTGTCCGTGGGTCATGAAAATTTTGACCCCCTCCAGGGTGAACACCCGCTCCTCCGGCAGATCGGGCCGGCGGCCGTCGCAGTTGCCCGGCACATAGGTGACGGGCAGGTCGGGGAACCGGCGGGCCAGCTCCTCCGCGTCCCGGGCCAGATCCCCCATGTGAAGCACCCGGTCGGGCCGCTCCAGGCGCACCGCGTCCGCCATGTTTGCCACGTTGCCGTGGGAGTCGGAAAAAAGAAGCAGCTTCACGCTATCACCTTTCCCGGGAACGCACATAGAATGGAGCGAACCCTTCTATCAATCATGGAGATGGAGCTGATGGTATGACAGACATCCCGTCCAATCTGGATGAACTCAAGCGGGATCCCAAGGCGGCCGCCCTGCTGAAAAACCGGGAGCTGCTCCAGAGCCTGCTCTCCTCCCCGGATACCCGGCGGCTCATGGAGCTGCTGGGCCGGAACGGCGGGGCGGAGCTGAAAACCGCCGCCGCCAGGGGGGATACCAAGACCCTGGCCGGCATGGTGCGCCAGGTGATGGACACCCGGGAGGGGGCCGCCCTGGTGGAAAAGCTGGGGCGGGCGGTGCCGCCGGGCGGCAAGAAGTAACGTTCGGGAGAGGGGGCGGAGGCCATGGCCGAATTTGAGGATAAACTCCAGGCGATCCTCGGGGATCCCGAGGCCATGGGGCAGATCGCCTCCCTGGCCCAGGCCCTGTCCGGAGGACAGGGCGGGGAGGCCGCGCCGGCGGACGGCGCGGCGGCGAAGCAGCCGGAGAGCGGGGCGCCCCCCTCCGGAGAGGATGCCGCCCCCGATCTCTCCACCCTGCTGGGGGCCCTGAGCGGCGGGGACAGCCCCCTGGCCGGGCTGGATCCCCAGCTGCTTCAGACCGGGCTGCGGCTGTACGCCGAGTACTCCGCCGGCGACGACCGGAAGGCCGCCCTGCTCTCCGCCCTCAGGCCCTTCGTCAAGCCGGAGCGGTACGCCAGGCTGGATCAGGCAGTCCGGATCGCCAGGCTGGCCCGGGTGATCCGGGTGGCCTTCCGGCTCTTCCGGGACAGTGGAAAGGAGGACGCCGATGTATAACCGCTACATTCCCAACGGGGCCTCCTACACCCGCATTCCGGAGGAGGACGCGCCCCCCGTCCGCACGCCGCCGGAGCCGGAGCGCCCCGCCGAGGCGGAGAAGGTCGCGGAGCACAAAGCCGCCGGCGGCCTGTCCGGGCTGCTCAAGAGGCTCAAACTGGAGGGGCTGGACACCGGCGACGTGCTCCTGCTGCTGATTCTGCTGTTCCTCTTTCTGGAGGGGGACGACATGGAGCTGGTGATCACCCTGGGGCTGCTCCTGCTGCTGGGCCTGGAGTGAGTCACTCCCCCGCGGTGTGGAGCACCGTGCCGTCGGGCAGCGCAAAGGCCGTGCCCGCCGGGGCGGGCCGCTCCATGGTGTAGGCCGTCATGCGGTAGGTCAGCGTGCCGTCCAGGGTGGTCTCGGCACTCACCAGCAGGCCGCTGTCCACCGCCACCCAGTATGTCTCCACATAGCCCAGCGCGTCGGGCGCGGTCTGCGTCCAGACACAGGCCAGGCCCCCCCGCTCCTCATAGCCGGCGGCGGCGATGTCCGCCGTGTCCAGGGAGAGAACGTCCTCATAGGTGGGGATGCGCTGGCCCTCCAGATCCGCCGAGCGCTCATCCGCCGGGCCGGTGACCGGGGTGCGGTCGCCGTCGTACCAGAGCCAGAACTGCCCCTCCCCCACAATGGTGTGGCGGATGGCACCGTCGGCCATGGCGGACTCGGTCATGGTCCAGCCGCCGTCCACCCATACCCGGGCGGTGGTGCTGCTCTGCTCCCCATCACCCCAGAAGTCCTCGATGGTGACCTCCCGGAAGTAGCTCTCCGGCCGGGTGAGGGTCTGCCCGATCACGGTCTGTACCGTCTCCGGTGTCACATCCACCCGCACCAGGCCGCTGCCCGTGCCAGGCTCAAGCCCCGGGGAGGCCGAAGCCGCCGGGGTGGGCAGGACAATCTTGGCCGTGTCCGGCACAAAGAGACGCAGGCCAAAGCTGGCCAGTATGGCCACCACAATGACCGCGGCAATGAGCACCACCATCAGATTGCGCTTTTTCCGCTCCAAGGACGGACACCTCCTCCCGCATCCATGGACGGCGCGTCAGGGATGCCGCGCCCTACGCCTGAAATTCATCGGGCTTCTCCGCCCGCAGGCCGAACTTCCATTCTATCGCGTCGCCCCACGGGATACTTCCATCCCGTGGGAACCCCATTTTATTTTATCTGCGCGGGCAAATGAATTGCCTGCGCATCAAGGTTTTGCCTGCGGCAAAACGCTTGGATCGCCTCCGCCATCGAGCCGGTTTATGCCTGAAACTCGTCGGGCTTATCCGCCCGCAGGCCGAACTTCCACTCTATCGCGTCGGCGATGCGGCGGCAGGCCTGGCCGTCGCCGTAGGGGTTCACCGCATGGGCCATGGCGTGGTAGGCCCTCTCATCGTGCAACAGTTCCGACGCCAGGGAGAAGATCTCCTCCTCCTCCGTGCCCGCCAGGCGCACCGTACCGGCCCTGACAGCCTCGGGCCGCTCGGTCTCCCGCCGGAGGACAAGCACCGGCCGCCCCAGGGCGGGGGCCTCCTCCTGAAGCCCGCCGGAGTCGGTCATCACCAGATAGGCACGGGCCATGAGGTTGTGCATCTCGTCGGCGGACAGGGGGTCGATGAGGTGGATGCGGGGGTGGCCGGACAGGTACTTCCCCGCCGCCTCCCGCACCACCGGGGACAGGTGGACGGGGTAGACCAGCTCCACGTCGGGGAAGGCGTCGGCAATTCGGCGCAGGGCGGTCATGATGTTGGCCATAGGCTGGCCGTAGTTTTCCCGCCGGTGGCAGGTCACCAGGATAATCCGTTTCCCCGTGTAGTCCAGGCCGTTGAGGGCCTGGGTGGAAAACGAATAGTCCGTCCGCACCGTGGTTTTCAGGGCGTCGATGACGGTGTTGCCCGTGACGAACACCCCGTCGGTGATGCCCTCCCGGGCCAGGTTCTCCCGGTTGGCGGGGGTGGGACAGAAATGGAGATCGGCGATGTCTCCCACCAGCTTGCGGTTCATCTCCTCCGGGAAGGGGGAGTATTTGTCCCAGGTGCGCAGTCCGGCCTCCACATGGCCCACCGGGATCTGGCGATAGAAGGCCGCCAGGGCCCCGGCAAAGGTGGTGGAGGTGTCCCCGTGAACCAGCACCAGGTCTGGCTTTGCCTCCTCCAGCGTCCCCTCCATGCCCAGCAGGCACTTGGTGGTGATGGTGGACAGGGTCTGACGGGGCTCCATAATGTTGAGATCGTAGTCAGGCTTCAGGCGGAAAATCTCCAGCACTGCGTCCAGCATCTCCCGGTGCTGGGCGGTGACACAGCAGATGGGCTGGATGCCCTGACGGCTCTGAAGCTCCAGCACCAGGGGAGCCATTTTGATGGCCTCCGGCCGGGTGCCGAAGATGGTCATAACACGGATGGGCTTCACGGCTCCTCCCCCTCCTTCTTTCCGTTCTCCGTGCCGTCCTCCGGCCTGCTCTTTTTATCCCTTCCGTTTCCTCCCATGAAAATCAGGGCAGAGATGGCCCCGGCAAAGCACAGGGCCAGCAGCAGCAGCATGGCCTTCACCGGCCCGCTGGTGGTGAGCACCACGGCGGACAGGCCCAGGATGGCGCTGACCACATAGAGCACCGCCACCGCCTGCTTCTGGTTGAAGCCCATGTCGATGAGGCGGTGGTGCACATGGCTGCGGTCGGCATGCATGGGGCTCTGCCCGTGGGCGATGCGGCGGATGAAGGCGAAGCAGGTGTCGAAGATGGGCAGGCCCAGCATGAGGAAGGGCACTGCAAAGGAGATGATGGTGTAAAACTTGAACAGGCCCTGAATGGACACCACCGCCAGGATGTACCCCAGAAAGGTGGAACCCGTGTCCCCCATGAAGATCTTGGCCGGGTTCATGTTGTAGGGCAGAAAGCCCAGACAGCCGCCGGCCAGGGCGGCCATGAGGATAGCCACATTGGGCTCGCTGGCCACCAGGGCGATGACCAGCAGAGTCATGGAGCTGATGGTGGATACGCCGCAGGCCAGACCGTCCAGGCCGTCAATGAGATTGACGGCGTTGGTGATGGCCACAATCCAGATGATTGTCACGGGAATCTTCAGCCATCCCAGCTCCCAGTAGAGATCGGCGGAAAACACATTGGGGTTGGAGACGGCCTCAATCACATTACCGGAGAGCACCGCCACCAGAGCGGCGACGATCTGTACCACAAACTTGAACATGGCCCGCAGAGAGTAAATATCATCAAAGATGCCCAGCACCACGATGATGACCGCCCCCAGCAGCATGCCCCGCATCTGGGGGTTCAGCTCCAGAAACAGCAGCACACTGAGCAGGAAGCCCAGGAAGATGGCCAGGCCGCCCATGCGGGGGATGGGGTGGTCGTGCATGCGGCGGCCGTCCTTGGGCACGTCCACCGCCTTGACCTTGATAGCCAGATTTTTCACCACTGGGGTAGACACCAGAGCCACCACCAGAGCCACCACCAGAGCGGCGGCCACCATACCGATAAGGGGGAGATCCAGATTTCTTGGCATTGGAATTTGCTCCTTACTCTGTCTTGAACGCGCTGTCCGCGCTCCCGGCTGCGCTCACCGCTCCAGGAAACCGACCTTTTTATAGACCTTGCGCAGGGTCCTGCCGGCGATGGCAGAGGCCTTCTCCGCACCGGCACGGTAGAGCTGCTGCAGCTGTGCTTTGTCGGCCAGCAGTTCCTCAGTCCGTTCCCGGATAGGACGGAACAGCTCCACCACAGCCTCCCCCACGGCAGGCTTGAAGGCACCGTAGCCCTTACCCTCAAATTCCGCCTCGATGGCCTCGTAGCTCTTGCCGGTGACAGCGGCATAGATGTCAATCAGCGTGGCCACGCCGGGCTTGTTGGCCCGGTCATAGCGAACGCACCGCTCGGTGTCGCTGTCGGTAATAGCCCGCTTGAACTTGCGCATGATCTCATCGGGCTTGTCCATCAGGTAGACGCAGCCCTCAGGAATGGACTTGCTCATCTTGGAGTCGGGCTGATTCAGGCTCATCACACGGGCACCTACCTTGGGGATATAGGCGTCAGGCAGGGTGAACACGTCGCCGTAATTGTAGTTGAACCGGGTGGCAATATCCCTGCAGATTTCCACATGCTGCTTCTGATCCTCCCCCACGGGCACCAGGTCAGCCTGGTAGAGCAGAATGTCCCCGGCCATGAGAACCGGATAAGTGAACAGGCCCGCATTCACATTATCGGCATGCTTGGCGGACTTGTCCTTGAACTGGGTCATGCGGGAGAGCTCCCCGAACATGGTGAAGCAGTTGAGCACCCAGGCGATCTCGGCGTGCTGGGTCACATGAGACTGGACAAACAGGGTGGATCGCTCCGGATCGACGCCGCAGGCGAGGAGCTGGGCAAACAGCTCCAGCGTCTTGCGGCGCAGTTCTGCGGGGTCTTGGCGCACGGTGATGGCATGCTCGTCCACCACACAGTAGATGCAGTCATACTCGTCCTGAAGCTGAACCCAGTTCCGCACGGCGCCCAGATAGTTGCCCAGGTGAATTTTGCCGCTGGGCTGAATGCCGCTGAAAATTCTTTTGCGATTCTCTTCCATAGAAAACACCCCTTGGAAATCCGTTAGCCGGCGATTTGGGCATAACATCCCATATTGTGTTATCATATCATATTCAATTGCCCTTGACAATCCTCAAGAGAAAAAATAGAATAGGGAAGAATGAATGGAATCACCAAAAAAAAGGAGTTTTTTCCATGGATCTGAACTGGTTTGAGGAACTGGAGCGCCGCATCCCCAAGGGCGGCGTGCGCACCCGCTTCGCCCCCTCCCCCACCGGCTACATGCACGTGGGCAACCTGCGCACCGCCCTGTACACCTGGCTCATCGCCCGGCACAGCGGCGGCACCTTCATCCTTCGCATCGAGGACACCGATCAGGGCCGCCTGGTGGAGGGTGCCACCGAGGTGATCTACAACACCCTGCGCAAGTGCGGCCTGACCTGGGACGAGGGTCCCGATATCGGCGGCCCGGTGGGCCCCTATGTCCAGACCGAGCGGCGGGGCCTGTACGCCAACTTCGCCAGGCTGCTGGTGGAGAAGGGCCACGCCTACTACTGCTTCTGCGGCAAGAGCGAGAGCGAGGAGGACAGCGGCGAGTTTGACCGCGCCGACGACCCCTGCCGCGCCCTCTCCCCCGAAGAGGCCCAGGCCCGGGTGGACGCCGGGGAGCCCTATGTGATCCGGCAGAAGATCCCCCACGGGGGCCAGACCACCTTCTCCGACGCGGTGTTCGGCGACATCACCGTGGACAACGACACCCTGGACGACCAGGTGCTGCTGAAGTCCGACGGCCTGCCCACCTACAACTTCGCCAACGTGATCGACGACCACCTCATGGGCATCACCCACGTGGTGCGGGGCAGCGAGTACCTGTCCTCCGCCCCCAAGTACAACCTGCTCTATCAGGCCTTCGGCTGGGACGTGCCCACCTATATCCACTGCTCCCCCGTCATGCGGGACCAGCACAACAAGATGTCCAAGCGCAAGGGCGACCCCTCCTACGAGGATCTGCTGGCCATGGGCTACCTGTCCGAGGCGGTGGTGAACTACGTCACCCTGCTGGGCTGGTCCCCCCGGGGCGAGTACGCCGAGCGGGAGTTCTTCACCCTGGCCGAGCTGTCCGAGATCTTCGACATCGGCGGCATCTCCAAGTCCCCCGCCATCTTCGACATCGAGAAGCTGACCTACTTCAACGCCCACTATATCCGGGAGATGAGCCCCCAGGACTTCCACGCCGTTGCCCTGCCCTATATCAAGCAGGCGGTGACTAACCCCGCCTACTCCACGGAGGAGATCGCCGGGCTGCTCCAGGCCCGGTGCGAGAAGCTCACCGACATCCCGGAGAAGCTGGACTTCTTCGACGCCCTGCCCGAGTACGGGGTGGATCTGTTCACCAACAAGAAGTCCAAGACCAACCCGGAGGTGTCCCAGAAGATGCTGGAGGCCGCCATCCCCGCCCTGGAGGGCCTGGCGGACTGGACGACGGACGCTATCCACGACACCCTCATCGGCCTGGCCGAGTCCCTGGAGGTCAAGAACGCCACCCTTATGTGGCCGGTGCGCATCGCCGCGGCGGGCAAGGCAGTCACCCCCGGCGGCGCGGTGGAGATCTGCCACATCCTGGGCCGCAACGAGTGCCTGCGCCGCCTGAACCTGGGCCTGGACAAGCTGAAAGAGCACTAAACCGGCAACTTTTTCCCGCATAAAACGCTCCCTTTTCCGCAAACTTAACGGAAAAGGGGGCGTTTTTGTATGGAGAAGCGGAAAATGCAGGTGCTGGCGGTCAGCTTTACGGCGGCGGCCTTCGCGGTGAGCGTGGGGTTCGGGGTGCAGGGTTACGTCCGGGCGGAGGACTACCGGCGGCAGCTGGACAACGGCTACCGGCAGGCTTTCACCGAGCTGACCGCCGCCGCCGGGGAGCTGGACGCGGCCCTGGAGAAGGTGACCTACGCCACCACCCCCGCCCTGTTTGCCACCCTGTGCGCCCAGGCCTACGCCACGGCCCAGGCGGCCCAGTCCGCCCTGGGGGAGCTGCCCTACGGCAACGTGGAGCTGGAGCAGACCGCCGCCTTCTTCGCCAAGGCGGGGGACTACGCCATGGCCATGGCCCGGGGTACCAACGGAGAGGGCGTGTGTACCGACGAGAACCGGGAGACCCTGCGGGGCCTGGCGGCGGCGGCCGGGGAGCTGTCCGCCACCCTCCAGGCGCTCCAGCTCCAGCTGGACGGCGGGGCCCTCCATCCGGAGGACGTGGCCGCCGTGGAGGCCCGGCTGGCCGCCGCGGCGGAGGACGGGGGGCAGATCACCGGCGGCTCCGCCTTCCAGACGGTGGAGGCCGACTTCCCCCAGGTGCCCACCCTGATCTACGACGGCCCCTTCTCCGAGCACCTGTCCAGCCGCACCCCCCAGATGCTGGAGGGCCTGCCCCAGGTGACGGAGGAGGAGGCCCGCCGGGCGGCGGCCTTCGCAGGGCTGCGGGCAGAGGTGTTCACCCCCACCTCCGACGGGGCGGGGAACCTGCCCGCCTGGGGCTTCTCCGCCCTGGCGGACGGCGGGGAGCTGTACGTGGAGATCACCAAGCAGGGGGGCCAGGTACTCCAGATGCTCTCCTCCCGGCCGGTGGGGGAGGCCGCTCTCTCCCGGAAGGAGGGGGTGGAACAGGCCGCCGCCTTTCTGGACGCCCACGGGTATCAGGACATGGCCCCCAGCTACTTTCTGGAGGGGGACGGCATCCTCACCGTCCACTTCGCCCCCGTCCTGGACGGGGTGTACTGCTACCCGGATCTGGTGAAGGTGGGGGTGGCCCTGGACAACGGGGATGTGGTGAGCTTTGAGGCCCACGGCTACCTGATGAACCACGGGGCCCGGGAGCCGGCCGCCCCCGCCGTGTCGGCGGACGAGGCGGCGGAGCGGGTGGACCCCTCCCTCACCGTCCTCTCCCGCCAGCTGGCCCTGATCCCCACCGGCGGCGAGTACGAGGTGCTCTGCCACGAGTTCAAGTGCCAGAACGCCGACGGCGGCCACGTGCTGGTCTACGTCAACGCCGCCACCGGCCAGCAGGAGCGGATCCTCCTGCTGCTGGAGGACGAAAACGGCACCCTGGTAATCTGAAACAGGCAGTTTGGAACCGGCGGTTTTCTCCAAAGGGATTGACAACGGGATATGACTGTGCCATAATAGGCGCCGATGAATCGTTAAAGTTTTAACGATGTCAAATTCAGCCGATTACGGAGGTTGCAGTCATGTCCCGTTTCACCCTTCCCAGAGATATCTATTACGGCGCCAATGCGCTGGAGAACCTGAAAACCCTGAAGGGCACCCGGGCGGTGCTGGTGCTGGGCGGCGGCTCCATGAAGCGGTTCGGCTTTGTGGACAAGGCCCTGGCCTATCTGAAGGAGGCCGGCATCGAGACCAAGCTCATTGAGAACGTGGAGCCCGACCCCTCGGTGGAGACCGTGCTCAACGGCGCGGCGGTCATGCGGGAGTTCCAGCCCGACTGGATCATCTCCATGGGCGGCGGCTCCCCCATCGACGCGGCCAAGGCCATGTGGGCCTTCTATGAGTACCCCGACACCACCTTCGAGGATCTGATCACCCCCTTCAGCTTCCCCGAGCTGCGCCAGAAGGCCAGGTTCTGCGCCATTCCCTCCACCTCCGGCACCGCCACCGAGGTCACCGCCTTCTCCGTCATCACCGACTACGCCAAGGGCATCAAGTACCCCCTGGCCGACTTCAACATCACCCCCGACGTGGCCATCATCGACCCCGCCCTGGCCGAGACCATGCCCGCCAGCCTCACCGCCCACACCGGCATGGACGCCCTGACCCACGCCATCGAGGCCTATGTGTCCACCCTGCACACCGTGTTCACCGACCCCCTGGCCCTGAAGGCCATCCACATCGTGGAGAAGGATCTGCTCAAGTCCTACCGCGGCGACATGACCTGCCGGGAGGAGATGCACTACGGCCAGTGCCTGGCCGGCATGGCCTTCTCCAACGCCCTGCTGGGCATCGTCCACTCCATGGCCCACAAGACCGGCGCCGCCTTCTCCACCGGCCACATCACCCACGGCCTGGCCAACGCCATGTACCTGCCCTACGTGATTGCCTACAACGCCAAGGCCGACGGCGTGGCCGAGCGGTACGCCGACATCGCCCGCACCATGGGCGTGGTGGGCGACACCACCGCCGAGCTGGTGGAGGGCCTGCGCGCCAAGATCCGCTCCATGAACGACGCCATGGGCATCCCCAACACCCTGAAGGACTTCGGCATCCTCGAGGACGAGTTCAAGGAGAAGCTGGACGCCATCGCCGCCAACGCGGTGGGCGACGCCTGCACCGGATCCAACCCCCGTCCCATCGACCCCCCCACCATGGCCAAGCTGTTCACCTGCATCTACTACGGCCAGGAGGTCGACTTCTAAATCCTGCGATCCATCCATTCTCCATACATACCAGAGGGGCGCGGTTCATAAGAACCGCGCCCCTCTGGTGTTTTTTTCAGTTTTCGGCCCTGTCCCGCCGCCGGAGCAGGGTGACGGCGGCGTAGTGGAGCACGGAAAATTCCTCCGGCGCAATGGCCGCCAGCAGGGCCCGGTGTTCCCGGTCGAAGTGCTCCACCTCCTCCGGCGGCAGGGCTGCGCCCACGCCTCGGCAGGCCCGGATGCGGCCGTTCCAGCTCTCCCGGGTGAAGGGCACCCGGAGATCAAACACCTCCTGGGCCTCCACGGCAAACCAGGGCCCGTAATCCGCCGGGACGGCGATGGGGCGCCGGGTCTCCCCGCACCCCGTCCAGGCCGGGTTATGACGCAGGATCAGCGCCTCACTCTGCCCCGCCACAGGATCCTCTCCCGGCAGCCAGGCCATGTACAGCACCGCGAAAATCCCGCCGGGCTTGAGCATCCGGTGGAGCCGGGGGGCCAGCCGGGCGTGGTCAAAGTAGGTGAAGCACTGGCAGGCGGTGGCCGTGTCGAAGCTGCCGTCGGGGAAGCCGCAGTCCTCGGCGGCGGAACAGCGGAAGTCGATCTCCATCCCGTCCCGGTTCGCCAGGGCCCTGGCCTGCCGGATCTGCTCCGGGGCCGGATCCACCCCGGTGAAGCGGGCGCCCTGCCGGTACAGGGCCCGGGGCAGCACCCCCGTGCCGGTGCCCAGATCCAGCACCTTCCGGCCGGGACCGCACAGGCCCCGCTCCGTCAGGGGGCGGAAGAACTCCGGCGGGTAGATGTCCCGCCAACGGGCGTAGTCCGCCGAGGCGCGGCCCCAGTCAAAGGGCCTGCCGTGGTCGATGTGGGCCAGCTCCATCGTTTACAGCTCCTTGGCGTAAAAGAAGTGGCCGTACTCCCCCACGGCGGGCTCCAGCGCGCCGATACGGCGGTAGCCCCGCTTCTCGTAAAAGCCGGGGGCCTGGAAGGAAAAGGTGTTCAGCTCCACCCGGCGGGCCCCCTGGCGGGCGCCGGCGGCCTCCACCTGATCCAGGATACAGCCGCCCAGGCCGGTGCCCCGGCAGTCCTCCGCCACCCAGAGCACGTCCACAAAGGCCAGCTCCCCCATGCGGAAGGCGTCGCAGCCCCCCACCACACGGCCGTCCGCGTCCTTCACCGCCAGGGACAGATCCCCCGTGTCGGGGACAAATTTCCGGTTGTAGGCCCGCAGGCCGGCGTGGATGGCATCGTTCTCCGCCTCGCCGGCGGGCTGAAACACATATTGCCGCACGATTATCTCCTCCTGACTGGCGGACAGGCTCACAGATCAAAGGGCGGGTTGTCCCGCTCCTGGGGGACGGCGTCCCCCTCAAAGGGCAGCTCGTCGGGCACCGGCTCCGCCGGGGCAACATCCACCATGCCCTGCTTGAACTGCATCTCCTGCCACTGCTCCTTGGTGATGAGCACCTGCCGGGGCTTGGAGCCCTCGAAGGGGCCCACCACGCCCTTCTCCTCCATCTGATCCACCAGCCGGGCGGCCCGGGAGTAGCCCAGCTTGAGCCGCCGCTGGAGCATGGACACGGAGGCCATGCCGGTCTCCACCACCACCTCGATGGCGGAGGGGAGCAGCTCGTCGTACTCCTCCCCCACCTCCTCGGGGGCGGAGCCGCCCACCCCCTTGGCGCCCTTCTCCTTCTCGGCGGCGTGCTGCTCGATGTCGTGGATGATCTCCTGGTCGTACTGGGCGGCGCCGCTGTTCTGCTTGATAAAGCCCACCACGGCGGCCACCTCCTCGTCGGAGATCAGGCAGCCCTGCACCCGCTGGGGCTTGCCGGTGCCCAGGGGGAAGTAGAGCATGTCGCCCCGGCCCACCAGCTTCTCGGCGCCGGTGGTGTCCAGGATGATGCGGGACTCCAGGGAGGAGGCCACCGCGAAGGCGATGCGGCTGGGGATGTTGGCCTTCATCAGGCCGGTGATCACGTCGGCGGAGGGCCGCTGGGTGGCGATGATCAGGTGCATGCCCGCGGCACGGCCCATCTGGGCCACCCGGCAGATGGACTCCTCCACCTCCTTGGCGGCCACCAGCATCAGATCGGCCAGCTCGTCGATGACGATGACGATCTGAGGCATCTTCTCCAGCTCGTCGGAGCGGGCGGCGTGGGCGTTGTAGGACGCCAGATCCCGCACGCCGATCTCGGAGAAGGTGCGGTAGCGCTTCATCATCTCCACCACCGCCCACTGGAGGGCGCCGGCCGCCTTCTTGGGGTCGGTGACCACGGGTATGAGCAGGTGGGGGATGCCGTTGTAGATGCCCAGCTCCACCATCTTGGGATCCACCATGATCAGGCGCACCTCCTCGGGGGTGGCCTTGTAGAGCAGGGAGATGATCAGGGAGTTGGTACACACCGACTTGCCCGAGCCGGTGGTGCCGGCGATGAGCAGATGGGGCAGCTTGGCGATGTTGCCCACCACGTTGCGGTTGCTGATGTCCCGGCCCACGGCGAAGGCCACCTTGGAGGGGTTGTCCCGGAACTCCCTGGAGTCGATCACGTCGTGGATGGGCACTGGGGAGACCAGCTTGTTGGGCACCTCGATGCCCACCATGGAGATCTTGTCCGGGATGGGGGCGATGCGCACCCCCGTGGCCCCCAGGGCCAGGGCGATGTCGTCGGACAGGTTGGTCAGCTTGTTCAGCCGCACGCCCTGATCCAGCTCCACCTCATACCGGGTCACCGACGGGCCCCGGGTGACGCTGACGATCTCCGCGTCGATGCCGAAGGAGTGGATGGTGTCCGCCAGCCGGGCCTGGTTGGCCTGGAGCTCCCCGGCCACCTCACTGCCCGACACCCCCTGCCCCTCGTGGAGCAGGGACACCGGCGGGTACTGGTAGGCGGCGGGGAGGCCCTCCTCCAGGTTGCGGGCGATGTCCTGGGCCACCTCGGCGGCGGCCTGGGCGGCCTCCTCCTTCTTCACCTTGCCCACCGCCGGCTCCCGCTGGATCTCCGGCATGGGGGGCACGGGGGCGGGCTCCGGCACGGGGGCCTCGGCCGCCGGGGCGGGTGCGTCGGGGGCCTCCGGCTCCTCCGCGGCCTCGGCGGGGGGCTCCAGCCCCTCCTCCCCCGCCAGCACCTGGTCGGGGGCAGGCACGGAGGGCTTCCGGTTGAAGAACCGCTCCTTCTTCTCCACCGGGGGCGGCTCCACCTTCTTGCCCACCAGGGGGCCCTCGTCCACCGGGATGTCGATCTGGGGCGTCTGGCGGCGCTGGGCAGCGCTCTGGGCCTCGGCGGCGGGGGCGGATGCCTCCGGCTCCTTCCGGCGGCGCTCCCGGGGGCGGGGCTCGGGGAGCTCCTCCTCCTCGTACTCCGCCCAGGTGCGCGCGCGCAGCTTGTCCACCAGCTCCACCGGCGAGATATGGAAGGCGGCCATCAGCAGGATGAGGGCCACCAGCACGAGGATGATCCCCGCGCCGATGGGGCTGAACACGGCGCTCAGCCCCAGGGCGGCCGCGCCGCTGACCACGCCGCCGCTCTGGAGGGCCTCCCCCTGCGTCCACAGGGTCTTCACCAGCGCCGCGTTCCACTCATAGGGCCCCTTGGCCAGGATCAAGTGGAGCAGGCCGCCGGCCAGCACCGGGGTGAGCAGGGCGCACCACACCCGCAGGCGCACCGGGCGGCCCCGGTGGAACAGGAGGATGCCGCTGGCCACCAGCAGCATGGGGGGCAGCAGCCAGTAGCCGTAGCCGATGAGGCCCTTCACCAGCCCGCAGAAGAAGTCGATGAAGATGGCCTGGATGTGGAAATACCCGAAGGCGGAGAAGATGGCCAGCAGCAGACATACCACCGCCCCCACCTCCCGCCGGATGGGCCGGGGCGCGGGGGCCTTCTTCCGGCTTCCCCCGGAGCGGGAGGCGGTGCCGGAGCGGCCGGAGGACGCCCGACTGCCGCCGGTGGTTTTCTTCTGTGTGGTGGCCATGCGATCAAATCCTTTCCGGGGTGATTGTCAGAGGCAGGGCGAGGACGGGGACACGGCATACGGCGGCCTGCTCCCGCCTCCCCATCGGGGCTGGCGGCGCTGAAACCGCCCTTAAGCCAGGATGCCGAACTTGACGATGCCGGCGATCAGGCTCCCCAGGCCCACCGCCCAGCAGTAGTACGCAAACTTGCCGAACTTGCCCTTGTCGGACAGGCTCTTGACCAAGCGGATGGCGAAGTAGCCCACCACGGCGGACACCGCCACGCCCACTAAGTAGACCGGCAGCTCCTCCATGGGGAAGCCGGCGGCCACCGCGTCCTTGATCTCCAGGATGTTGGCGCCCAGCACGGCGGGCAGGGACATAAGGAAGGAGAAACGGACGGCAAAGGCCCGGTCAAAGCCACGCATCATACCCACGGAGATGGTGGTGCCGGAGCGGGACAGGCCGGGGATCACCGCCAGGGCCTGCCCGCAGCCCACGATGAGGGCGTCCACCACGGTGGCGTTTTTGGCGGTCTTGTGGCCCTTGGCCATGCGGTCAGAGAAGTAGAGGACAAAGCCGGTGGCCATCAGGGCGCAGGACACCAGGATGGGGTTGGCAAACAGGGTGCTGATGGCGTCATTGAGGAAGACCATGACAAACAGGGGCAGGGTGGCCACGATGATCAGCAGCACCAGCCGCCGGGCGGGGGGCGGGGTGACGCCGGTGTCCCTCCTGCCGCACAGGGCGGCAATCCCCAGGAAGAACTCCCGGATCATGTCCAGGATATCCCGCCAGTAGACCACGCACACCGAGATCAGGGTGCCGAAGTGGAGCAGGACGGTGAAGAACATGTGGTTGGCCTCCACGTCCTCCATGCCGAAAAAGGCCTGGAACAGGGCAAGATGGCCGGAGCTGGAGATGGGCAGGAATTCCGCGACTCCCTGGATCAGGCCCATCAGAATGGACATCAGATAACTCAATGCTGTTTCCCTCCGTGTTTCTGTTTGGACGTGCATGTCCGGAAGGCGGCCCGGCCGCTGTGGGGACATACAGATTTATATTATCACAACCGGCGGGATATTTCCATCCTTTTCTGCCGCCGGGCACTCCGGGGCAAAAAAAGCCCCCGCCCTTCGGGCGGGGGTGGAAAACACGGCTGTTACGCGTAGAAGGCGTGGGCGCCGATGGTGGCCACATAGGGCCGGTTCCGGGAGGCCCAGCTTCCGGGCGAGGTCACGGGGTTGACAAAGTACAGGGCGTTGCCCGCGGTGTTGGCACCCTCCAGGCAGAGCTTGGCAGCGACCACGCTCTCGGCGTTTGGGGTGCGGCTCAGGTGGCCGCTGCCCGCCGGGGAGAACTGGTTGGGCTGATAGATCACGTCGGCCACGGTGTTGGGGAACAGCGGGCTGGCCACCCGGTTGAGCACCACGTTGCCCACGGCGATCTTGCCTTCCAGGGGCTGGTTGCCGCTCTCGGCGTAGATGAGCCGGGAGAGGAGATCCAGATCCTCCGCATCATAGTAGCTGTCCCCGGAGACAATGGGGCCGGAGACCGCGGTGATGTTCACCGTGCCGGTGGCACTGTCCCACACCGCCTCGGCCCCCAGGGCCTGGCACAGGGTACGCACCGGCACCAGGATCATGCCATCCTGGCTCCGCAGACCGCCGGGCACATACAGGCAGCGGCCGTTGGCCTCAATATATTTGGCGCCGGGCTTGAGGTACATGGTCAGGCCCTCGGCGGTCACCTCCGCGCGGCCGTTGGCCCACACGGCGGTGGCGTCTGGATAGAGGGCAAACAAAATGGCCCCGTAAGAGACATAGGTGGTGCCGTCCTCCGCATAGCTGCGGACGTCTTCGGCCAGGGGCGTCCCGTTGACCGTGAAGCTGACGCCGCCTTCGGCCGCAGCCGCCTGTCCGGCCAGAGCAAAGCACAGGGCCAGGCAGAGCAGGGCACTCAGGGCTCGTTTCTTCATATTCAAGGTTCCTCCTGTTACAATCTGTTACGGTTTGTTCTCTGTTTTGTAACCGTATTGTAACCGATTCTGTGCCAAAAAGTCAAGAAAAACTTTTGTCGAGTTCCCGCTATCCCTTGTGGCTCTAAGGATATTTCTTCATCTCCATTTTGGTTTACAGAACATTTTCCGCCTCTTTCGACCTTCCGGCGGCAACAAATAATAACAAAAAGAAACACGTCCGCACCCATCTGCGGACGTGTTTCCGGCAGCTATTTGTAAAACCAGTGGCTGCCGATGGTGACCACGTGGGTGCGGTTCTCCATGACCCAGTGGTTGGTAGCCAGGGCCGGGGCCAGGAAGTAGAGGCTCTCCCCCGCCGTGTTCACCCCCGACAGGCACAGGCGGGCCGCCTCCACGCTCCGGGCGGACGGCTCCTGGTAGATGGTGCCGTTGCGCACCGGGGTGAACTGGCCGCCCCAGCGGTCGTCAAAGATCACCCCATAGATGGTGTCGGGGAAGTCGGCGGACGCCACCCGGTTGAGTACCACGTTGCCCACGGCGATCTGCCCCTCCAGGGGCTCCCCCCGGCTCTCGGCGGAGATGATGCGGGAGAGCCAGTAGAGATCGTCTCCCCCCTCTGTCTCTGTGGTGTCGGCGGAGGCTCCGCCCACCACGGAGACCGCGCCGGTGGCGCTGTTCCAGTGTACCGAGGCCCCCATGGCCTCCGCCAGAACCCGTACCGGCACCAGGGTGCGTCCCGCGCTCAGATGCACCCCGTAGGGTACGGCCAGCGTGCGGCCGTTGGAGCGTATGTAGGTATCCCCCGGCCTGGCGGTCACCTCCAGGCCGTCGGCCCGGATGGCCGCCCGGTCGGTCTCCCAGGCCACAACGGCGTCGGGCCGCAGGGCCTCCGCCACCGCCCGCAGGGGCACATAGGTGGTATTCTGATGGACATAGCTGCCGGCGGCCTCCACCGGATCCCCGTTGACGGTCAGGCTCCCCGCCGGGGAGGCTGCCGCCGCCTGGGCGGTCAGCAGGGCGGTCAGGGCCGCCGCAGCCAGGATTTTCTTCATAATTTCCACTTCCTTTCTAGGTTTTGTAACCAGATTGTAACCGGCGGGGGCGCGGCCTGGCAAGGCACAATATTTTCCTTTATTCAAACTTTTTTTACTTTCCCCCTTGACGAATCCGAAAAAACTGCTATAATAATCTACGCTGTCCGCCGCGAGGCGGACGAAAGTAGAGCAATCCGCCATGGAGAGATGGCTGAGTTGGTCGAAGGCGCACGATTGGAAATCGTGTAGGCGTTGATAGCGTCTCGAGGGTTCGAATCCCTCTCTCTCCGCCAAATCCGCAATCCTTTGCTTGCAGAGGATTGCGGATTTTTTGTCCTCGGGGCTGCCCGTGGGACCTTCACACGTGGAGCAGCCCTCCGCTCCGGAGAACCGGAAGGCCTGGACCCAGGCGTAAATCTGCGCATAGGCATCACATAAAAAGAGAGAACGTGATCCCCGATCGCGTTCTCTTCCTTTAACAATATATGCTATATTTTTGATGAATATCAGATGGTCCACTCGCTGTGAATCAGACCGACCAGATGCCAGTCCCCCTCACAGGGCGCCAGCACCACCTTCAGGGAGCACCAGTCAAAGCCCTCCCGGCTCTCGTCCAGGCCGGGGAAATGATACTCCACAAAGTGGTCGTCCGGATAGGCGGTCAGAACGTTCTCCAGGGCATTGCCCTGCATGAGCACCTCGTCCACCCCCTGCTCCGGCGCGGAGGCGTAGTCGGCGTTATAGACATAGCGGTCAAAATACTCCGTCCCGGTGAGGCGGATAGGCTCCCCGATGCCGTCCTCCAGGCCCCAGGTGTATATCTCCTCGTCCGATTCCAGGGAGGACACCTGCTGCGGGAGCAGCACCCGGTCGCAGTCGGAGACCGTGGAATAGGGCGTCAGGGTCACTCCCCGCTCCGGATGAACCAGGCGGGAGAGGGCCTGGAAATCTCTGTCCGACAGGGTTTCCAGCACCCTGGCCGCCCGCTCCAGCAGGCGGTCGGTATCGGGCGCGGGCTGAGTCCCGGGCGTGCTGACGGCGGCAGAGGGGGACGCGGGCACGGACGGCGCAGCGGCCAGGATCGCCTCGGCAGGCGTGGCGCCCCGGGCCATGGCCTGGGCGGCGGAGGACATCCCGCTGCCGAACAGGGCGCCCAGCGCCAGTCCGCCCAGCAGGGCGATGACCACAAACAGCACCGCTCTCTTCAAGCTCCGTCCCTCCTTTCCCACAGGGTATGCGTTTCCGCCTATTTATTTTAGAGAGATCCGGCGAAAAATGCAACAACAAAAGGTTACAAATTGGCCTCCGGTTTGTCTATCTTGCAAACAGAGCGAAAATCGGCTATAATAGACAGGTACTGCAAGCCAATGGCAAGGAGGATATTATGCACGAGCACGAACGGCAGTTTCATATTCAATGTAAGGCGGGCGACGTGGGGCGGTACTGCTTCCTGCCCGGTGATCCCGGCCGCTGTGAGAAGATCGCGGCCTATTTTGACAACCCGGTGAAGATTCAGAGCAACCGGGAGTACACCACCTACACCGGCACCCTGCTGGGGGAGAAGGTGAGCGTCTGCTCCACCGGCATCGGCGGCCCCTCCGCGGTGATCGCCATGGAGGAGCTGCACAACATCGGCGCGGACACCTTCATCCGGGTGGGCACCTGCGGCGGCATCGCCCTCCAGGTCAAGAGCGACGACGTGGTGATCGCCACCGGCGCCGTCCGCCACGAGGGGGCCAGCCGGGAGTACGCCCCCATCGAGTTCCCTGCCGTCTCCGACTACCAGGTGCAGGAGGCCCTGGTGCAGGCCGCCAAGAACCTGGGCAAGCCCTGGCACGCCGGGGTGGTGCAGTGCAAGGACTCCTTCTACGGCCAGCACAGCCCCGCCCGCATGCCCGTGGCCCAGGAGCTGCTCTACAAGTGGGAGGCGTGGAAGCGGCTGGGCGTCCTGGCCTCCGAGATGGAGTCCGCCGCCCTGTTCTGCTGCGCCGCCGCCCTGGGGGTGCGCTGCGGCTCCTGCTTCCACGTGATCTGGAACCAGGAGCGGGAGGCCGCCGGCCTGGATCAGGTCGAGAGCCACGACCTCACCGCCGCCCTGGACGTGGGCATCGAGGCCGTCAAGCTGCTCATCCAGGCCGACCGGGCCAATCAGAACTGACACGACGAAAACGCCGGCACAGCTGTGCCGGCGTTTTTGCGTTCTTCTGTAACTTTCCGGCCGGAGCTGACGGATCAGCATCCAACTCGTCATTCCTGCCGGTGCGCTTTCGCATGTTGGTTTTTCGGGAGGGTCTTGGTAAGAATCAGTGCATAAGCGACGGCAACCGCAATCAGCACGAGCTGCATCGCCATGCCTTTTCCCAACGTAAGTCCCGTTTCGTTTGCAAAGATACTGGTGATGTTGATCACAGCATGTGCAAGGATACAGGGCAGAAGGCTTCCGCCGCGGTCAAACAGGATGACAAACAGAAAGCCGAGTGCCACCGCACCGGCCACTTGGAGCAGGGTCTCCGCAAGACTCGCCCCGCTGCCGTTGACCAGATTCAGCAGGTGTCCCAGGCCAAAGGTAAGGCTGGAAATGACGACAGCCGTGTTCCTGTTATCCTCTGCCATCGCCCGGAACAGAAGCCCTCTGAAAATCACTTCTTCCACAAAGCCGACGCAGAGCATACAGATGATATAGCAGACCGTCTCCGTCAGCGTGGCGTTGAAAGCCGCTCCGTTCCAGAAGTTTCGCGTCATCAGGACAGCCAGGGGGAGGTAATAGAGGAACCGCCGGGCCGGAACGGCGGTTTTGCAGAGTCCATACTGCCGTGACAGGCCATTTCTCCTGATAAAGCGCAAAAGGAAAACCGCCTGGACAGCGCAGAGCGCGGCGCTTGCGGAATATGGAACCCCGATCACCTGGTTGATGGGATTTGCCAGAGATTGCAGGATGCAGTAGATCCCGATACAGGCCAGCGCAAAGGCCAGCCTGCTTTTTTGATACAGCTTTTCCATGCCGTCTCCCCCTGTATGGTCAGGCTCGTCCCCGCAGGCCCCGCTTCAGCTTCCTCTCCTGCCACGGCGCAGGACCGCCGGGAACCCATGCGTTTTATCCATTGTAAGCAGCGGACTGATAGGTTGTCAATCTGGTCTGTAAAATTTCTTGATACTACAACCACGCTAAGACGCGGCAGGGCCCGGAGCTTCGGCTCCGGGCCCTTGATGTCCCAGGTTGGGGGCAAGCCCCCGCCCTACTTTCCGGCTTTCAGCGCCCGCATGGCGTTGAGGATGGCGATCACCGACACACCCACGTCGGCGAACACCGCCGCCCACATGGACACCAGGCCCACAGCGCTGAGGAGCAGCACCAGCAGCTTGACGGCCAGGGCAAAGACGATGTTCTGCCGGACGATGGACAGGGTGCGCCGGGCGATGCGGATGGCGTGGGCGATTTTGGAGGGCTTGTCGTCCATGAGGACGATATCGGCGGCCTCGATGGCGGCGTCGGAGCCCAGGCCGCCCATGGCGATGCCGATGTCCGCCCGGGAGAGGACGGGGGCGTCGTTGATGCCGTCCCCCACGAAGGCCAGGGCTCCCTTGGGGGAGACCTCTTTCAGCAGGGCCTCCACCCGCTCCACCTTATCGGCGGGGAGGAGCTGGGTGTGCACCTCGTCCAGGCCCAGCTGCTTAGCCACGTCCTCCCCCACCGCCTGGGCGTCGCCGGTGAGCATGACGGTCTTGCGCACCCCAGCCGCCTTGAGGGCGGCCACGGCCTCCTTCGCGTCGGGCTTCACCTCGTCGGAGATGACGATGTGGCCCAGGTACACCCCGTCGGAGGCCACGTGGACGGTGGTGCCCACCCGGTGGCAGGGGTGCCAGGACACGCCGATGTCCTCCATCAGCTTGTCGTTGCCGACGCAGATGGTGTGGCCGTCTACCACGGCCTTCACGCCCCGGCCGGCCACCTCCTCCACGCTGGACACCCGGGCGGAATCCATCTCCCGGCCGTAGGCCTCCTTCAGGGAGCGGGAGATGGGGTGGTCAGACCAGCACTCCGCCAGGGCGGCCAGCTCCAGCAGCTGGCCCTGGTCGCAGTGGTCGGGGTGGATGGCGGTGACGTTGAACACGCCCCGGGTCAGAGTGCCGGTCTTGTCGAACACCACAATCTCCGTCCTGGCCAGCACCTCCAGGTAGTTGCCGCCCTTGACCAAAATGCCGTCCTTAGAGGCCCCGCCGATGCCGCCGAAGAAGGACAGAGGCACCGAGATCACCAGGGCACAGGGGCAGGACACCACCAGGAAGTTGAGGGCCCGCTGGATGGAGTCCACCCACTGGATGGAGGTGAGCAGGGGGGGCAGGAAGGCCAGGGCCACGGCGGCAAGCACCACGATGGGGGTGTAGTACCGGGCGAACTTGGTGATGAAGTTCTCCGCCTTGGCCTTCTTGCTGGCGGAGTTCTCCACCAGATCCAGGATCTTGGCCACAGTGGACTCCTCAAAGGCCTTGGTGACCTGCACCTTCAACAGGCCGGACAGGTTGACGCAGCCGGAGATCACGTCGTCCCCGCTCTCCACCCGCCGGGGCAGGGACTCGCCGGTGAGGGCGGCGGTGTCCACGGTGGAGCTCCCCTCCAGCACCACGCCGTCCAGGGGGATGCGCTCCCCGGCCTTGATGATGATGGTGTCCCCCACCGCCACGTCCTCCGGATCCACCTGCTCCAGCTGCCCGTCCGGGCCCTCCATGTTGGCGTAGTCGGGGCGGATGTCCATCAGGGCGGTGATGGACTTGCGGGACTGGTCCACCGCATAGCTCTGGAACAGCTCGCCCACCTGGTAGAACAGCATGACGAACACCGCCTCGGGGTACTCCCCGATGGCCAGGGCCCCCACCGTGGCCAGGGCCATGAGGAAGTTCTCGTCAAAGACCTGGCCGTGGGCGATGTTGCGCACCGCCCGCCACAGCACATCCCAGCCGATCACTCCGTAGGGTGCCAGGAACACCAACAGCCTGACCCAGCCCGTGAGGGGCAGCAGCATACAGACCACAAAGAGCACGGCGCTGACGATCACGCGGATCAGCATCCGCTTTTGCTTCTTGGACATGGCTTCTCTCTCCTTCAAAGGGCCGGAGGGCCGCCGGCTGCGGCCCTCCGGGCGGTTATTTCACCAGAATGGTGCAGTCGGGCTCCACCTTTTTGCAGACCTTTACCGCCTCCTGCAGGATCTCGTCAAACCGGGCGTCGTCGGCGTCCAGGGTCAGCTTTTGGGTCATGAAGCTGACGGTGGCGGAATTGACCCCGGGCAGCTTCCTGATGGCGTCCTCCATCTTGGCGGCGCAGTTGGCGCAGTCCAGATCCTGGAGCTTGAAGTGCTTTTTCATGGTGATCTCTCCTTTACAACTTATAAAACGTATCCGGATAACCGGGCTGTGTTACAGCACATGGAGGGGCAGCAGCTCCGCCACGTGCTCCATGCCCTGGCTGAGGATGGTGTGGACATGGTCGTCGGCCAGGGAGTAGAACACCGTCTTCCCCTCCCGGCGGGCCTTCACCAGCTTGCTCTGCTTGAGGGATCGGAGCTGGTGGGAGATGGCCGACTGGGTCATGCCCAGCAGCCGGGCGATGTCGCACACGCACATCTCCGACTCGTTGAGGACGTACAGGATCTTGATGCGGGTGGAGTCGCCGAAGATCTTGAACAGCTCCGCCAGGTCGTAAAGCACCTCCTCGTCGGGCATGTTCTTCTCAACCTGGGCCACAATATCCTCATGGACGTGCATGAACTCGCACTGCTCCACGTCGCGGGGCTCCGGCATGATACCACTCCTTCCTTCAAACATATGAGCCATTGTTCATTTATTATTATATGCTTATATATTCAAATGTCAAGAGAAAAATAAAATGGATTGACTACCTTTTTCTCAGAGGGTATGATACCAGTAAAGCATCATGAAGGAGTGTGACAGCCATGACCCCCATTGCGGAGGAGAGTCTGAAGTTCCACTATGAAAAAAAAGGCAAGATTGAGGTGGTCTCCACCGTCCAGGTGCGGGACGCCCACGATCTCTCCCTGGCCTATACCCCCGGCGTGGCCCAGCCCTGCCTGGAGATCCAGAAGGACGTGGACAAGAGCTATGAGCTGACCCGGCGGTGGAACCTGTGCCTGGTGGTCACCGACGGCTCGGCGGTGCTGGGCCTGGGGGACATCGGCCCCGAGGCGGGCATGCCGGTGATGGAGGGCAAATGCGTGCTCTTCAAGCAGTTCGGCGGGGTGGACGCCTTCCCCCTGTGTATCAAGAGCCACGACGTGGACGAGATCGTCCGCACCATCCAGCTCATCTCCGGCTCCTTCGGGGGCGTCAACCTGGAGGACATCTCCGCCCCCCGGTGCTTTGAGATCGAGCAGAAGCTGAAGGCGTGCTGCGACATCCCCATCTTCCACGACGACCAGCACGGCACCGCCGTCATCACCCTGGCGGGGCTCACCAACGCCCTGAAGGTGGTGGGCAAGCACAAAGAGGACGTGAAGGTGGTCATCAACGGCGCGGGGGCGGCGGGGCTGTCCGTGTGCCGGCTGCTGCTGGCGGCGGGCTTCCGGCACATCACCCTGTGCGACAAGAGCGGCATCCTCTGCCACGGCGTCACCCAGGGGATGAACCCCTACATGGCCCGGATGGCGGAGGTGACCAACCTGGAGCGGAAGACCGGCCTGCTCGCCGACGCCCTGGTGGGAGCCGACGTGTTCCTGGGCTACTCCGCCCCCAACCTGGTCACCGCCGACATGGTGCGCACCATGAACCGGGACGCCGTCATCTTCGCCTGCGCCAATCCCACCCCCGAGATCTTCCCCGAGGAGGCCAGGGCCGGCGGCGCGGCGGTGGTGTCCACCGGCCGGAGCGACTACCCCAACCAGATCAACAACGTGATGGTGTTCCCCGGCATCTTCCGGGGGGCCTTCGACGTGCGGGCCAGCGACATCAATGAGGAGATGAAGATGGCCGCCGCCCAGGCCCTGGCGGGGCTGGTCTCCGACGAGGAGCTGGGCCCCGACCACATCATCCCGCCCGTCTTTGACCCCCGGGCCGCCGCCGCCGTGGCCGCCGCCGTGGCCCAGGCCGCCCGGGACACCGGCGTGGCCCGCATCTGAGCCGCCGCATGGCGGAGGCCCCCGCCGTCCCTTCTGCAGGGGTCTGCGGGTATCGGCAGGGTCAAATTCGGTCGGAATTTTGTAAATTTTGGCCAAATTTAGGATGAATTTAGTTGCAGAGCATTCTTTTCCATGGTATAATTTTACAAGCTTTATGCCTGGCCGGAAGGGAGTGCATCATGAAGGTTAAACGCTCCAAGATCAACCAGTCCCTCGAAAAGACCATCCAGCTTGTGGAGACCATGGCCAGAGGGCAGGGATCCATGCGCCTCCAGGACATCGCCAACCAGTGCGGCATGCCCCCCAGCACGGCCCTGCGGATGCTCAACACCCTGCTGGTTCACGGATATGTTCTCCAGGATCCGATAACCCAGCAGTATGCCCTGTCCCTGCGCTTTTCCCGGCTGGGCGTCCTGGTGCGGCAGCAGACCGACCTGCTGCAGCTGGCCCGGCCATTCCTGCGTGAGCTGGCCGACCGTTGCCGGGACACGGTGTGCCTGATCGCGCCGGACGGGGACGATGCCCTCTGTGTGGAGACCGCGCCGGGCCCGGATGGCCTTCTCTTGGTTCACCAGCAGGTCGGGGCCAGGGTTCCCCTGCATACCTCGGCGGCGGGCAAGCTGCTGCTGCTCAATTTCAGCAACCAGCAGCTCAACGAATATCTGGACCGCCGCGGGCAGACCGCAGTCACCCCCCGCACCATCACCGGGCGGGAGGCCCTGCTGGAGGAGCTGGAGCGCACCCGCGCCCGGGGCTACGGCCTGGAGTATGAGGAGCGGGAGCTGGGGGCCCGGACGGTGTCCGCCCCGGTGCGGGACTTCACCGGGCAGATCGCGGCGGGGCTGAGCATGTCCGCCCCCACCGCCCGGATGTCCGCCCGCCGGGTGGAGGATCTGGTTCCCCTCCTGCTGGAGACGGCGGGCCGCCTGTCCCGGATCCTGGCCTGCGATACGCCGTAGAGCTGCCACCCCGCACCAACACGAGCTTACAAAACAGCCGCCCCGATTGGGGCGGCTGCAGCCTGTCGAAAAAGCCTTTTCGACAGGCTGCTAAACTTTTTGAAACTTCAAAAAAGTTTCAAAAAGTTGTTTGATCCAACGCGAAAGGGAACCCTGACGGTTCATCTCCGCGCCAAGTGCCGCCGCATAGCGGCGGTTGCGCTCCGAAACGCCCTGCGGGGCAGCCTTTCACACTATCCTTCCCTCCGAATCCTTTGGCTGGAGGGTTTATCGACAGCCTCCAGCCGCCCCGGTCGGGGCGGCTGGAGGCGCGGTTACCCGGCCCAGTGGAGCACCGCGTCCCGGAGGAAGCGGGCGCAGCCGGGCACGTCCTTGTCGTAGTAGGCGGCAAACCGCTCGTCCGCCACGTACAGCTCCGCAATGCCCCGGTGTTTGGCCGGGTCATAGGGGCCACCGCTCATGGACAGCCAGCGGCGGTGCAGCTGGGTGACGGCCTGCCCCTCCGCCCCCGCCGGGTCGGCCCCGGAGCGGACGGCGGCCTCCAGCCTCCCCTGGAGCTCCTCCCCCAGGTTCTTCCACGCCTCGTACTTCTCCGGGGTCAGATCCAGCACCGCGTGCTGGGCGGCGTCCACCATTCTGTCCCCGTACTTCTCCCGGGCCTCCCGGCCGTAGATTCGCTCATGCCAGTCCACGGCCCGTTGCTTGAAGGCCTCAAATTTCTCCGCGTCGTTCATGATCTCGCTCCTTTCCTGTTTCCGGATGGTGGTCTTCACCGACCGGATCAGCCCCTCCAGGCGTTCCCGCTCCCCCTCCAGGGCGGCCAGGTGCCCCCGCAGGGCCGCCAGCCGGTCGAAGGACGGGTCGTCCAGGCTGGCCTTGATCTGCTCCAGCGGCACCCCCAGGGCCCGGTAGTACAGGATGTCCTGGAGCCGGTCTACCTGGGCGGGGCCATAGTAGCGGTATCCGTTCTCCCCCACCCGGCCGGGTTTCAGCAGGCCGATGCGGTCGTACCACCGCAGGGTGCGCGGCGTTACCCCCGACAGCTCCGCCAGGGCTTGTACGGTATATTCCATGGCGCTTTCCCTCCTTCGCCTCCAGCATAGCCCTTGACGCCGCGTCAAAGTCAAGCATCTTTTTGCAGATTATGTTATACTAAATTTCAAAGGCGGGGGCAAGCCCCCGCCCTACAGGAGCGGAATCCCGTGCTCCCAGGAGCGAGAAAGGAGCCATGTTATGGAATTTTCTTACTGCAAGCTGGAGATCTTTGTGCCGGAAAGCCACCTGGAGCAGATCTGTGCGGCCCTGCGCTCGGTGGATGCGGGGCACATCGGGAACTATGACAGCTGCCTGTCCTACCACCCGGTCACCGGCTGCTGGCGGCCCCTGGAGGGCACCCACCCCTGGCTGGGGCAGGCGGGGGAGCTGTGCACCGCGCCGGAGCTGAAGGTGGAGGTCACCTGCCGGGCGGAGCAGGCAGAGGCCGCCATCGCCGCCGTCAAGGCGGTCCACCCCTACGAGGAGCCGGTGATCAACGCCATCCCCCTGTGGCGGACGGGGCTGTAGCCTCTCCCCCCGCCTTCGCCTTGACGGGGCGGCGGCGCGGGGGTATGATAGGGGAAAGGAATGGAAGAGGAGGATCCCGCCATGAAACGTGCGTCCCTGGCCGCCCTGGCCGCCCTGCTCCTGCTGCTCCCCGCCTGCGGCGCCCCGGAGCCGGAGCCAACCCCCACACCCACGCCCACCCCCGTGGCCACACCCACGCCGGAGCCCACGCCCACGCCCTATAACGGCCCGGTGAGCCCCCTCAGCGGCCTGCCCATGGGGGAGGAGTGGGTCAACCGCCGCCCGGTGGCGGTCATGCTCAACAATTTGAAGGAGGCCCTGCCCCAGCTGGGCCAGTCCAGCGCGGACATCATCTACGAGGTGCCCGCCGAGGGGGGCATCACCCGCATGCTGGGGGTGTACCAGTCCCTGGACGGGGTGGGCACCATTGGCTCCATCCGCTCCGCCCGGCCCTATTACCTGGAGCTGGCCCTGGGCCACGACGCCATCTTCCTCCACGCCGGGGGCAGCGTGGACGCCTATGACAAGATCCGCCAGTGGGGGGTGCCCGCCCTGGACGCGGTGAACGGCCCCTATCTGGGCAGCAGCCCGGGCTCCAACCTGATGTGGCGGGATCCGGAGCGCCGCAAGAGCTACAGCCTGGAGCACACGGTGGTCACCACCGGGGAGACCATTATGGAGCTTCTGCCCACCTACAGCCTGCGGCTGGAGCACGAGGAGGGCTACACCTACGACATGGACTTCGCGGCCGACGGCACCCCGGCAGACGGCGCCCCTGCCGGCACCATCACCGTCCCCGTGTCCCACTACAAGACCGGGGTATTTACTTACGACGAGGACAGCGGCCTCTACCTGGTGGAGGAGTACGGCCAGCCCTACCTCGACGGCAACACCGGCGAACAGGTGGGGGTGACCAACGTGGTGGTGCTCAAGACCGTCTGCCGCTATACCGGCGACAGCCTGGGCCACATCACCGTGGATCTGGACGGGGAGGGCACCGGCTATTTCGCCTGCGGCGGCCAGGCCATCGAGATCGCCTGGAGCAAGGACGCCCCCTACGGCCAGCTGCGCTACTACGACCTGGGCGGCTCTCCCCTCTCCTTCGGCGTGGGCCGCACCTATGTGGTGATCGTCCCCCTGGACTGCGACATCTCCTTCTCCTGATTAAAAAAATCCCCCCTGGAGCTCTCCAGGGGGGATTGCTGCCTCAGCCGCAGCAGCTCTTGAGATCCCGGCAGTTGTCCGGGATGGGCGCGGGGCTGTTGGGCGGGAAGAACTCGTTGACGGGGAACTTCACGTGGCGGAAGATCTCGCAGGGATCGTCCTCCCCGACGCCGCAGGTGCATTCCTTCTCCGGCATGCAGTAGTCGTACACCGGCATCAGCAGCTGGGCATCCCGCTCCAGCCGGACGATGGAGAACTGGCCCAGGGTGACGTAGATGCGCTTGCCATCGCTGCCGAAGCAGAGGTCGCAGCCGAAGCAGGCGCACACGCAGGGGGGCAGCTCGGTGAGCTCGCAGTCGCAGGGGCGGCACTCGCACACGTCCACCAGCTTCATGTTGAGCACGATGGGATCCACCGCCTCCACCACCGCGGTGGGCAGGTTGGCGCGGTCGGCGGACTCCTCCTCCCCGCCGTGCCGGGCGTCGGAGGTGAACACCTTGGCGCTGCCCTCGCTGCCGAACAGGATCACCCGCTTGTCAAACACGCACAGGCCGCAGACCTCCACCGGCCGGGCGGCCCCCACGAAGGCGTCCGCCGTCACCTTGTAGTAATAGCGCACGTCCACCGTGTAGAAGCCCCGGTTGAAGCCGATGGGCTCCACGTCGATGTAAACATAGATCAGTTCCGCCTTGCCGGCCTTGATGCTGACGGCACGGTCAATCACCGCCTGGCAGTTCTGGGCGGGATAAAAGCGGAGATCCTCAATGCAGTCTTTATCTTTGCAGGAATCATAGATCTTCTTCGTGTGTATGCACACGGCCTCGCGGATACCGGCGGTATCGGGCACCGGGCCGGGCATGACCTTCTCAGGCATTGCAATACCTCCTAGCAGATTGGGGCCCTTCCTTCCCTCGAACCATCCTATGCGCCGTCCCGCCGTTGGTGCGCGGGCCGGGTGGGCACAGCAAGGGGCCCAGGCCATTCTATGGCCTGGGCCCCTTTTCGGCGCCTGCCGCCTCAGCGCAGCGCCGCGGTGCGGCTCCGCCGGTGGACCAGGAGATCCCACAGGATCAGCCCCGCGCAGCAGGCCAGCAGCACGCCGCCGATGAGCAGGGCGCAGTTGCGGAAGAACACCTCCGGCATGACCAGGATGATCTGGTCGGCGGCGGGATCAAAGATCCAGTTGTCCTTGCCCGGGAAGAAGATGGCGTGGAACACCACAAAGGCCCGGTCGAAGTCCAGGGCCGCCAGTCCGGCCACCACCAGCACCGCCGCCGCAGCCCCCGTCCCCGCCCAGAAGGCCGGCCCCCGGCCGGCGAAGCGGTGGAACCTCAGCCCCTTGGCCTTATATAGCAGAAGGAAGCCCGCCGCAGCGGCGGCGGTCACCCCCAGCACGGCAAAATCCAGGAGAAAGAGCCCCCGCACATCGGCGAAGTGGCTGCGGCCCGACTCCGACCAGGCCAGCTGTCCGGTACCGAAGGGGGCGCCGAAGACGCAGAAGTCCAGCACCTCGTCATAGGCCTCCCGGATCACCTCCGCCGACCACCCCGTCTGCTCCTGCAGATGCAGCGCGTCAATCTGGACATAGTAGAAGGGGCGGAACAGGATGGGCACGGAGATGGAGAAGCTGAGCACCAGCAGGGCCAGCACCAGGGACAGCAGGACGGACGCAGGCTTTGAGGGACGCATGGGTATCACTCCTTTGGGATGGATAGGACGATGAGCACCTGGGAGGGCAGGTAAAACAGCCACATGCCCACCTGGGCAAAGGCGGAAAGGGGGGCAGGCAGGCAGGCCAGATTGTGCAGGCCCACGCACACGTCGCACCCCACGAACAGCAGCAGGCCGAGGCCGAACATCCTCCCCCGCCGCCCCAGGGACAGGGCGGCGGCGGCGTTGCACACCAGCTCCGGGAAGTAGACCAGGGCCAGGGCGTTGAGGGGGGTGAGCAGGCCCAGCAGCGCGGCGGCCAGCAGGGCCGCCGCCGTCAGCCCCAGCCGGAGGGGCAGCCACAGACCCGCGCCCATGGCGCGCAGCCGGGCCAGGTAGAGCCCCTGCACCCCACAGAACAGGGCCACGCCCAGGGCGTACCAGGCGTCCAGCACCAGCAGGAAGAAATCCGCCGACAGGGTGAGGGCCAGAGCGGCACACACCAGCCGCCCCTCCCTGTCCCCGGCCCGGAGAAGGGCGAACAGGAGGCACAGGGCGATGCCGGAATACTTCAGCGCCAGGTTCCATCCGCCCCCCGTGCCGGCCAGATCCAGGGCCAGGAAGCCGGCGTAGAGGGCCGCCTCCGCCCCCAGAAACCAGACGGTGCCCCGCCCCATAGACCTCCCCCCTTTTCATACAGGGCCTATTATACCTCCCGCAGGGCCGCAATGCAAGGCATTGCGGCCCCGGCGGCGGCATGGTAGAATGGGGGCACAGGGAGCCGGAGGGAGGCGCGTGTGATGGAGCTGGTGAATCTGCGGGAGCGGGGCGGCCTGGCCGCCCCGGCGGCGGCGTGGTTCCACGACAGGTGGGGCATCCCGGCCCGCTCTTACCGGGAGAGCATGGACGCCTGCCTGGCGGGGGCGGGCGCCGTTCCCCAGTGGTACCTGGCCCTCCAGGAGGGCCGGATCATCGGCGGCACCGGCGTGATTGAGAACGACTTCCACCTCCGCAGGGATCTGCGCCCCAACCTCTGCGCCCTCTGGGTGGAGGAGGACTTCCGCCGCCGTGGGGTGGCGGGCGCGCTGCTGGCGCACGCCTGCGCGGATATGGCCCGGCTGGGCTGCCCCACCCTCTATCTGGTCACGGAGCACACCTCCTTTTATGAGCGGTACGGCTGGCAGTTCCTGTGCATGGTTCCGGAGGTGGATTCCCCTTGCCTGCTCCGGATGTACTGGCACCGCATATAAGACAGCGCGCCCCCTGTCCCGACGGACAGGGGGCGCTTTGCAGGTTCACTGCCTTCTAAACCGTTTCAGGAGGGCCTCCTCCCAGCGGTCGCCGTACTTCATGCCCACCAGGAACAGGGCCAGGCCCGCCAGGCCCAGCAGTACCATGGCCCAGATGGGGATGTTCAGCACCGAGCCCCCCAGGGCACAGGAGACCAGCAGGCCCCAGGGCCGGGTGAACAGGACGATCACCACAAACCGGCGCAGGGGGATGTCGGTGAGCCCGGCCAGGATGCAGATAACATCATCGGGGAAAAAGGGGAAGAGGAACACCAGGATCAAAAAGATGTCCCGCTTGCGCTGGATCAGCTCCAGGTACTTGTCCGCCACCTTCCGGCTCACCAGCCGCTCCACAAAGGGCTGCCCGATCACACGGGCCAGCCAGAACACCAGCACCGAGCCGGCCACCACCGCCAGCCAGGTCAGCAGGAATGCCTCCCACATGCCGAAGAGCACCGCCCCGGCCAGGGCGGTCACATTGCTGGGGATGGGGGCGGCCACCACGGAGAGGAACTGGATAAAAAAGTAGAACAGCTGGGAGAAGGGGGCAAAGCGGTCGATATAGGCCCGCATCTCCTCCAGGGAGCCCAGGGAGGAGAAAAAGCCGGTCTGCCACAGCAGGAGCACGCCCCCGCCCAGCAGCACCACGGCCAGCAGCAGGGCCGGCAGCCATTTCCGTTGTTTCATATCTCTATGTCGCCTCACGCATCAGACTGCCTATAGGCTACCATGTTTTGCCCCGGAGCGCCAGAGAGAATTTCTTAAATTTCCCTTATAAAAAACAAAAATCCACACCCTTCGGTGTGGCTTCTGTCATCCGGCTCCTTACCGCTCGCTGCAGATCACCCGCTCGTCGTCGCCAAAGATCAGCTCGTCCACATCCTGAATGTCGATGCCGTAGATCTTCACCATAATTCCCACCTCCTTTCTATGTGATAGGTTTAGTATACGCCTCTTCTCCGGTGAATGCAAGTGGTATTATGTAAAGTTTACATAAAGTTCATCTTTACAAAAAGAGCCGCCGGGGCGGATGCCCCGGCGGCTCAGCTGTTACAGGCGGCGCTTGCGCAGCAGGAAGGTGACGGCAAACCAGACCGCCAGATAGAGGGTGATGGAGGCCCCGGCGGAGGAGCCCAGGTAGTAGGAGGTCATCAGGCCCGCCAGCCCGGCGATCAGGGCCGCCAGGACGGAGGAGAGGTGGTACTGCCGCATGTTCTTTGCCACGTTGCGCCCGGCGGCGGCCGGCAGCACCAGCAGGGAGTTGATCACCAGCAGGCCCACCCAGGTCATGGACACGGTGACCACCACGGCGATGGCGATGGAGAACACCGCCTCCTGCCAGAACACCCGTACCCCCCGGCTGTCGGCCAGGGCGGGGTGGATGGCGGAGAGCATGAGCCGGTTGAAGGACACCAGCCACAGCACCGCCACCACCAGCAGGATCACCGCCAGCAGGGCGATTTTGGAGGGCTCCACGCTGAGGATGTCGCCGATGAGCAGGCTGTTGTACTGGGTGAAGCTCCCGCCGCCGAAGGTGGCGATGAAGATGCCCAACGCCACGGCGGTGGAGGAGAACACGCCGATTACCGTGTCGCTGGCCATGTTGGACTTGCGGCGCACGTAGGTGAACAGCAGGGCGAAGGCCGCCGCCAGCAGCACCGCCATCCACAGAGGGTCGGCCAGGCCGCACAGGGTGCCGATGGCGATGCCGGTGAAGGCGGAGTGGCCCAAAGCGTCGGAGAAGAAGGACATGCGGCTGGTGACCACCATGGTGGACAGCAGGCCGAACAGGGGGGAGATCACCAGCACCGCCAGCAGGGCGTTGCGCATGAAGCCCCACTGGAAGGGCTGGAGCAGCTCTGTCAGGAAATCCATCAGCCTCTCCCCCCCTTCCCCAGGTTCAGATGGAATACCTCCTGGAACTCGGGCGAGGAGAGCACCTCGTCCGGCGTGCCCACCTTGAGCACCTCGCTCTTGAGGAGAATCACCTTGTCGGCGAACTGTCCCAGGGTGACGAAGTCGTGGGTGGACAGGAGGATGGACAGGTCGTACCTGGTGCGGATCTCGTCCAGCATGTCCATCATCTGCTTCTCCCCGTCGATGTCCACGCCGGAGAGGGGCTCGTCCAGCACCAGGATGTGGGGCAGGGGCTCCAGCGCCAGGGCCAGCAGCACCCGCTGCAGCTCCCCGCCGGACAGGGCCCCCATCCGCCGATCCAGCAGTCCCTCCCCGTGAACCCGGCTCAGGCACTCCGCCACCCTGGCCCGCAGGCGCCTGGGGGAGGGCAGGAACACCGGGTATTTGGAGATGGCGGCGGAGAAGAAGTCGAACACGCTCACCGGATCCCCCCGGTCAAAGACCGGGGACTGTGGCACATAGCCGATCAGGGGCCGGGTCTTGTCCCCCCCGGCCCGCTGAAACTCGATGGTGCCGGTGTGGGGGATCTGCCCCAAGATGGTGCGGAACAGGGAGCTCTTCCCCGCCCCGTTGGGGCCGATGAGGGCCACGATCTCCCCGCAGTGGAGGTGGAAGGAGACGTTGCGCAGCACCTCCTCGTGGCCGAAGTTCACCCCCAGGTCGGCCACCCTCAGGCAGCAGGTTCCGGCGCAGCCGGGGCCGGTGGTTCCGTGTCTGTGTACGCTCATCCCAACGCCTCCACGATGGTGTCAATGTTCCCCTGCATGGCGTCGATGTAGGGCTGGATGCCCGTGCCGCCGCCGCTCATGATCATATCCAGCTGCTCCACCGCCACGCCGGTCTCCCGGGCGATGGCGTTGGCCGTGGCGTCGGAGCCGTTGACCTCGGTGAAGATGGCGGGGATGTCATATTCCCCGATCAGCCCAGCGATCTCCTGGATCTCGGCGGCGGATGCCTCCGCCCCCTCCTCCTCCTCGATGGCCTTGAGGAGGGTGAGATCAAAGGCCCGGGAGAAGTACTGGAAGCCGTCGTGGAAGGTGATCAGCTCCGCCCCGGCCAGGGGGGCGAGCTGCTCCGCCCACCGCTGCCGTGCCTGCTCCAGCACGTCCTTGGCCACCAGCTGGTTGGTGTGGAACTCCCCGTGAGAGGCCCAGTCGTCCCCGTAGAGCGCCTCCCCCAGCCCCTGGGCGATGACTGCCATCATGTCCTGAGCGCAGGCGGGATCCATCCAGATGTGGGGGTCGTACTCGGTGTCGTGGTCGTGGCCCTCGTGGCCCATGGCGGGCAGCAGCTCGATGCCCTCGGAGCAGTCGATCACCGCCCCCTCGGAGGCGGCCAGGGCGTCGTCCATAAAGTCCTCCAGCCCCGCGCCGTTCATGACGATCACGTCGGCCCCCTCGATGGCCTTCATGTCGGTGACGGTGAGGGTGTAGTCGTGGAGGCAGGACACCGGCTGGTTCACCAGCAGGCTCACCTCCACGTTCTCCACCCCCTCGGTCACCGCCGTGGTGAACAGGTACACCGGGTAGGTGGTGGCCAGGACGTGGAGGGTGCCGTCGTCCTCCGTCTCGGTGGCGGCGGGCGCGCCGCAGGCCGTCAGCAAAAGGCCCAGCATACAGGCCGCCGCAAGCAATTTCTTCATACAGTTCCCCTATCTAAACAGAAATACGATATGCCGGGCAAACCCTACCCGGCATATCGTATTATATCGCATTTTGGGTGCTCTGTAAAACACTTCTTCTCAGCGGGAGAGAAATTCCACCGCCCAGTGGAGGGGGAAATAGCCCAGGGCGTAGCTGGCCACGTTGGCGCAGGCGGCGTAGGCCGCCCGGCGGAGTTTGCTGTGCTCCTTCAGCAGGAACACGTAGGCGGCCAGCTCCACCACCAGGATGGGGACTTCCGCCACGAGGAGCACCAGGTACTGAAAGGCGGAACTGCCGTTGACAACCAGATTTTCCGCCACCCACAGGTGGAGCCCCGCCTGGGTGACCAGGTTGACGATGAGAAACACCAGCCAGTCCCGCTTGGCCCGGAAGCCGAACAGCCACAGCAGGATGCCCTCTATGATCAGGGTGGGCACCAGGGTGGACAGGAACTGAAAGGCGTAGTACCCCGCCGGGGAGGTGGCGGAGGTGATGGTGTTGGTCTCCCAGTCGTAGGTCAGGTGGGTATAGAACACCGTGCGGGTGAAGGGCTCCGCCGTGGCCTGGGCCCCGTCCGGTCCGGACACGGCGATACGAAAGGTGTCCGGCAGACCGTGGTAGCCGAAGTAGTGGGTGCCGTCCTCCCCCGGCGTGAGATCGCCGTGCAGGGGGATGTTCGTTCCCTCCACCAGGGCGGGGTACCAGCCCTCGCCCTCCCAGCTTTTCAGCCCGGCGATCAGCGCCGGGTCGTAGTCCGCCGGGTCGATGTTCTCGTAGTCGCCAGGGCCGGTGATGAGCAGATCCAGGTAGTACTCCCCCGCCGGGGCATTGACCACCGTGATGGTGACGGCGGGCTTGGGCCCCGTATCGGCAGAGGCGGTGCCCGGCAGCACCGCCAGGCAGAGCAGAATACACACGAGGGCCGCAAAGAGACGACGTTTCATACCGATCCTCCTTCTCCCAGACGCATCCTGTAGGGCGCGGCATCCCTGACGCGCCGTTCGTTTGCCGGGGTGTCCACCCCTCGCGGGGCGGGCCTGCCCGGCCGGGGCCCCCATTTCTTCCCAAAGAAATGGGGGGAAAGAAGGGCCGGGGGGCTCCGCCCACCCTGGACCCCCCAGTACGGGGGCTCATGGCGGCGGCGGGCTGTACAGACAGGGCAAAGACCGACCGTGCATTGCCGCCCGTTTCCCGGGTGGTTTTGTTCCAGGCGCTGCCGCGCCTCGGGCGGCACGCATCGGGATTACCCTGCAAGCCCTGAACGTTGCTACGCTGTACCGGCTTGGCCCGCCGGGCCGCCGTCGGTGCCTTGCCGCTGAAATACAGAGGCGGTTGAGGTGGCGTGCAGGCGGCGCGTCAGGGATGCCGCGCCCTACGTGGGGGCGCACCTGTGTGTGCGCCCGCCCCGAACCGAGGGGGCGTTACAACGTAAGCCCCCTCGGTCGGAATGCTGCGACAGGACAGCCCGGGGGGTACATCCAATAGGGGGCCGCAGCCCCCCTGATTGGTCGTTTCAAGGGGTGGGTGCAGGGCGGTTTGGGCGTGAAGAAACGTGCCGGTGGCACGTTTTAGCCCAAAAGCAATCCAGGCACAGCCACCTTAACCCGTGAAATCGAAATCCCCCGCCCTGCTGGTTTTCCCCCCGCTTTTGCCATCAAAAGCGGGGCCGCCGGAGGCCGGCGCCTCCTTTGCGCGGGCGACCACAGGTCGCCCCTACAAACGGCGCGCCGGGTCGTCGCGCCCCACGCAGGGGCGCGCATTGCGCGCCCGCTCTGAGCGGCGGCCCCGTTTTGAAGCCGGAGGCCGGTGCCCCCTTTGGGTGGGCGCACACACAGTTGCGCCCCTATGCGTCCCCCTGGGGATGGAGCAGACGCTTGTAGCAGCCGTCCACCTGGCAGAGTGCGGCGTCTTACTTGGCGTAGTAGTTGATCAGGCAGCCGGCCAGGACGATGTCCCGCTCCTCCCGGGTCATGTCGGGCAGCTTGAGGGTGACGGGCTTCTCGGCGCCGTTCTGGATGAGGACGGCGGCGATCTCCTCCGCGCCGGAGTCCACGGCGGCGCGGATGCCGGGCAGGTAGAGCCTGTCGCCGGGCTGGATGTTCCAGTCCTTCACGTCCTCGGCGATAAAGGGCAGCATGCCCCAGTTGACCACGTTGGAGCGGTAGCGCTTGGTGGCATACTCGGCACACAGGTTTGCCACGCCGCCCAGCACCCGCTGGCAGGAGGCGGCCTGCTCCCGGGCGGAGCCGTCGCCGGGCTTGAGGGCCATGATCATGCTGCCCAGGCCGGTGCTGGCCGGGTCGTGGCCCATCAGGGCCTCCTGTACCTGGGGATCGCCGGGGTTGGTGCGGCGCAGGCGCTCCACCGCCAGCACCTCCTTGGCCCGGGGCACGTACTGGGGATCTTTGCGGCTCAGGGCAAAGTCGGAGAGCTTGATGGGGTTGGAGCGGTAGGAGGAGGTCTCGCCGGAGGGGATGAGCTCGTCGGTGGTGGTCACCGGGTCATAGATGGCGGAGCACACGGTGAGCAGCAGGTTCTCCGGCAGGGCCACCTGCTCCGGCCAGTCGGCGATGTTGGGGCCGAAGACCAGCTCCTGGTCGGGGTCGGGCTTACCCACGCCGAAGTAGACCCGGGCCTGGTAGGGGGTGGGGTCGTAGGCGAAGGGCTCCACGGCGGGATCCACGGGGGGCTCAGGCAGCTCGTCGGCCCCGGTGAGCACGCCGCCGTTGAGGGCGGTGGCGGCGATGGACCGGGCGTCCATCAGGGCCACGTAGGACACCTGGCCGTCGGAGGGCTTGCTCCCCTCCCGGTTGGGGAAGTTGCGGGTGGAGTGGCGGATGGAGAAGCCGCCGTTGGCGGGCACGTCGCCCGCGCCGAAGCAGGGGCCGCAGAAGCAGGAGCGGATGGACGCGCCGGCGGCCATGAGGGAGGCGATATAGCCTCTCCGGGTCAGCTCCAGGTTGACGGGCTGGCTGGTGGGGTAGACGGACAGCCAGAACTCGCCGGAGCCGATGGGGTGGCCGTCCAGGATCTGGGCCGCCCGGACGATGTTCTGGTAGGTGCCGCCGGAGCAGCCGGCGATGACGCCCTGATCCACCCGGAACTGGCCGTTGACAATCTTCTCCCGCAGGGAGGCGGGCTGGTTTTTCAGCTTGAGCTGGCGCATGGTGTCCTCGTCCACCTGGTGGAGCAGGTCGTCCATGTTCTCCTTGAACTCTTGGATGGTGTAGGCGTTGGAGGGGTGGAAGGGCAGGGCGATCATGGGCCGGATCTTGTCCAGCTTCACCTCGATCACCCCGTCGTACCAGGCGCCGTCGGCGGGGGCCTGGGGCTTGAACTCCTCCCCCCGGCCCAGCACGGCCAGATGATCCTTCAGGGTGTCGTCCGCCGGCCAGACGGAGGACAGGCAGGTGGTCTCGGTGGTCATCACGTCGATGCCGGAGCGGTAGTCCATGGACAGATTGGCCACGCCGGGGCCGAAGAACTCCATGACGGCGTTCTTCACCGTGCCGTCCTTAAAGGTGGAGCGGATGAGCTCCAGGGCCACGTCCTGGGGGCCCACGCCGGGGATGGGCGCGCCGGTGAGGTAGATGGCGATCACCTTGGGATAGGAGATGTTGTAGGTTTTCTTCAGCAGCTGACGGGCCAGCTCGGGGCCGCCCTCGCCGATGGCCATGGTGCCGTAGGCGCCGTAGCGGGTGTGGGAGTCGGAGCCCAGGATCATCTTGCCCGGGGCGGCGTACCGCTCCCGCATGTAGGAGTGGATCACGCTCTGGTGGGCGGGGACGAACTCGCCGCCGTACTTCTTGGCCGCCGACAGGCCGAACACGTGGTCGTCCTCGTTGATGGTGCCCCCCACGGCGCACAGGGAGTTGTGGCAGTTGGTGAGCACGTAGGGCAGGGGGAACTCCGTCATGCCGGAGGCCCGGGCGGTCTGGATGATGCCCACGTAGGTGATGTCGTGGGAGGCCATGGCGTCAAACCGGATGGCCAGATTGTCCATGTCCTCCCCGGTGTTGTGAGCCTTGAGGATGGCATAGGCCATGGTGCCCTGTTTCGCCTGCTCCGGCGCGGGCAGGCCCGCCGCCGCGCCGTCCCGGGCCGGGATGAAGGAACCGTTCTTGTAGTACATACCCTGATTGTGAATGGTCAGCATGGGGATCCCCTCCGTTGTCATTGGTTTTCACTATTCTAACAAGTTTTCGCGCCGGGCGCAAGGGATTTCCGGTCAGGCCGGGCCGCTCCCCTCCGCCGCCAGCCAGGTTTTCAGCGCCGTCCGCAGCCGCTCCAGATCCGGATCGCACAGCACGGGCAGCCGCTCGGCCAGCACCTCCGGCGGGAAGTCCCACCAGCGGACGGCCTCCAGCAGGGCGATGAGCTCCTCGTCAAATCGCTTCTTCCGGGGCCGGGCGGGGTTGCCGCCCACCACGGTGTAGGGCTCCACGTCGCGGGTCACCACCGAGTAGGCGGCCACGATGGCCCCGTCGCCGATGCGGACGCCGGGCATGATCACGCACTCCCGGCCCAGCCACACATCATTGCCCACCACCGTGTCCCCCTTCCGGGGCAGCTGGGACAGGTGGCCGGGCACCCGCTCGGCCCACACCCCGCCGAACACGGCGAAGGGATAGGTGCTGGCGCTGCTGATGCGGTGGTTGGCCGTCCCCATGATGAAGGTGGCCCCGCTGGCGATGGAGCAGAATCTGCCGATGATCAGCCTGTCCCCGAACTCCGGGTAGTTGAAGAGCACGTTGTGCTTCTCAAAGCCGGCGGGGTCGCTCTCATGGTCGTAGTAGGTGTAGTCGCCCACCTGGATGTTGGGGGCGGTGATCACGTTTTTCAGGAAGCAGGACGTGCCGTACCGGTTGGGGAACACCACGTCCGGGCTGGGAATACCGTTCATATGGACACACCTCTTTTCTGCGTCAGTGTACCACGGCGGCGGGCCTGTGGCAAGGCGGAATTGCCCCTTGACAGGCAACCGTATTACTGCTATCATACAGTTAGGAACCGTATTATGGTTGTAGTACAGTTTGGAAAGGGGGTGGTCACCCTGGTCACCTTTGAAGGACTCCGGCTGGAGGAGGGCATGCCCATTTACCTGCAGATCATCCGCTACCTGGAGCGGGGCATTGCCGCCGGGACGGTGCGGGACGGGGACGAGCTGCCCTCCCGCCGGGTGCTCTCCGCCCGGCTGGGGGTCAACCCTAACACCATCCAGAAGGCCTTTCGGGCCCTGGAGGAGGCCGGGGTGATCACCTCCCGGGCGGGAGCCAAGAGCGAGGTCTCCCTCACCCCGGAGCGGGCGGCGGCCATCCGCCGCCGCCTGCTGGAGGAGGAGGCCGCCGCCCTGGTGGGCGCCCTGAGGCAGATGGGCCTGGACAGGGAGCAGGCCGCGGCGCTGGTGCTTCAACTATGGGACAGACAGGAGGAATCGCCATGAGACGCTATTGCTCGGTGCTGGGCCTGGCGGCCCGGTGCACCTTTTGGAAGGTGCTGGCCGCCACCCTGCTCTCCTGCGGGGCGGAGGCCGCCCTGTTTCTCACCACCCTGGCCCGCTGGGGCCCGGAGCGCAACCCCATGAGCCTGGAGGGACTTCTCTTCCACAGCCGCGTCTTCCTCTGCTTCGGCCCGGGGCTGGTGCTGGTCTGCGCCCTGCTCGCCCTGTGGGAGGGGACGGGCTCCGGCAGCCAGACGGGCTATACCGTCCGCCGCCTGCGGGTGGGGGAAAGCCGCCTCACCCTGCTGTGGGGCGGGTACGGCGTCCTGTGCCTGGTGCTCTACTGGGCGGCCCACCTGGGCACGGTGCTGGCCCTGTGCGCCGCCGCCATGCCCCACCTGTCGGAGGGGGCCGCCTCCCCCCTGGCCCTGTTCCTGGCCTGCTGGCGCTCCCCCTATCTCCACGCCCTGCTCCCCCTGAAGGACGTGTGGCTGTGGGGGCGCAACCTGCTGCTCTGCGCCGCCCTGGGGCTGGGCACGGCCGCCTTCTCCCACGAGCGGCGGCACGGCCACCGGGCCTGGGGCTGGATCCCCCTGGCCCTGGGCGCCGCCCTCCTCTTCCCCCTGCCCATGGGGGCCTTCCCCTTCCAGGGGCTGGATCCCGCCTTCCTGCCCTACCTGGAGACCGAGGTGGAGGTATATACCGGCAGCGGCTCCCCTGTGCCCGGCCTGATGGCCTTTCTCCTGACGGGGGGCAGCGCGGCGGTGCTGATCAACGCCGCCCTCATGATCTGCGGGAGGGAACCATTCTATGAAAACTGAGTTCTGGTATCCCCCGGGCTTCCCCCGGGCGGAGGAGCGCTTCCTCCAGCGGTGTGCCCTGGCTCTGGTGTCCCTGGCGGGCTTTATCATCTTCCTGTGCCAGTTCTCCGCCACCCTGCGCGGCCTCCAGACCGCCCTCCGCACCGGCGCTGAGGGGCTGACCATGCCGCCCCTCCCCGCCCTGACGGCGGGCTGCTGGATCAGCTTTCTGGTGCTGGCCCTGGGACAGGTGGTGCTGGCGGCGGCCCACTACCTGTGGCACTACCAGGGCGGGCGGAGCATCTACCGGATGCGCACGCTCCCCCAGCGCTTTGAGCTGGCCCGCCGCTGCCTGGCCGCCCCCGCCGCCGCCCTGGGGCGGTGTGTCCTGGCCGCCGTCGCGGTGGCCGTTCTCTGCGCCCTGTACTACCGCGTCTTCACCCCGGCGGGCCTGCTGCCCGCCCACTGGCTGCTGGGAGGTGCCTTATGCTGAGCTGGAACAACGTGTACAAGTCCTACTGGGGGGCCAACCGGGCCCTGGACAGCGTGAGCCTGTCCGTGGGGCCGGGGGAGATCGTGGGCCTGTTCGGGGCCAACGGGGCGGGCAAGACCACCCTGCTCAAGTGCGCCCTGGGCCTGCTGCGGTACACCGGCTCCGTCACCCTGGACGGGGAGCCCATTACCCACAGAAACATCGCCCGCCTCTCCTTCGCCACCTGCGAGCACTCCTTCTTCCCCGCCCTCACCCCGGCGGCTCACCGGGAGTTTTACCGGGAGCACTTCCCCACGTTCCGGGAAAAGCGGTTTGACGCCCTCATGGACTTCTTCGCCCTGCCCCTCCACCGCCGGGCCCGGGGATTTTCCACCGGGCAGAAGAACCAGCTGGAGGTGACCCTGGCTCTGAGCCAGGGGGCGGACTACATCCTCATGGACGAGCCCTTCGCCGGCAACGACGTGTTCAACCGGGAGGACTTCTACAGGCTGCTGCTGGGCCTGCTGGAGCCGGGGGAGACCATCGTTTTGTCCACCCACCTGCTGGAGGAGGTGCAGCACTTCATCAGCCGGGCGGTGCTGCTGGACAGGGGCACCATCGCCGGGGACGTGACCACCGGCGCGCTGGAGGAGCGGGGCGAGAGCCTGATGGACTTTGTAAAGTCGTCCCTGCACTACCGGGGAGACCGGGTGCTGAAAACCCTGGAGGGGCTGGACGACGGGGAGGGGGAGTAGCCATGCGCCGCGCACTTGCCGCATTTCTGGTGTTCGCCGCCCTGTCGGCGGGGCTGCTCCTGGGGGCCTCCGCCGTCCTGTCCCCCCAGGGGGATCAGATAGAGGTGGCGTGCCGCACCCTGGCCGGGGAGGCGTCGGCGGCGGCCGGCCTCACCCTCACCGCCGAGCGCACCTGCGGCGACCACCTGTTCTGGATCGCCACCCTCCCCGCCGACGCACCGGAGCAGGCCCGTATCCTCTTCGACTACGCCGGGGCGTCCCAGCACCTGAATGTCCCCTGGTGGCAGGACGCCCAGCCCCTGGAGGTGGAGCTGAGCACCTTTGACGAGGTGCGGGAGGGGCGTGAGGGGCCGCTGGGCCAGCTGTGGGAGGCCCTGTCCGCCCAGACCGCGCCCCAGCCGGGGGATCAGGACTCCGGCAGCTGGTATGAGCCCCTGGCGGGGGAGGGAACCACCCTGCACCGGGAGATCACCCTGTCGGACTACGTGGATGAACTCCCCCTGTCCGTGGACTACTGGCCCACCACGGAGGCGGGCGCCGGGGGGCTCACCGCCCGCTTTCAGGACTACTTCCCCATCCCCGTACCCGAGGGCATGACGGTGGAGGTGCAGCTGAACCTAGACGCGGAGGGGAACCTGGACAGCTGCCGCCTGTACCGCAGCGAGGATCTGTCCCTCACCTCCGCCTGCGCGCAGGACGACCACGGCGTTCTCTTCACCCTATGCGCCAGCGGGGCGCTGGCCGGGGCCCTGGACGGCAGCGGCATCCCCGGCGGCTGGGGCCTGTACTGGCTGGACGGGGCGGGCCGGACGCTGGAGACCCGCTGGTCTCTGCCCGCCGGCGAGCGGCCCGCCGGCTTCCAGGCCGACGAGGACACCCTCTTCTTCCTCTCCCGGGACGGGGAGACCGCCTGGCTCTACCTGCTGGACGGGGACAGCTTCGAGCTCCGCCAGAGGCTGGAGCTGTTCCCCCTGGACAGCGCGGCGGACAACCCGGTCTGGCACCTGGACGGGGAGGCGGGCTTCGCCGCGGTGCTCTCCCCCGGCGGCGGGCTGGCCGTCCTGGCCCGGGACGACGCCGGGAGCTGGGGCCTGGCCTTCACGGCGGACGCCTCCGCCCTGGAGGGGCTGAACTGCAGCCCCCCGTACCAGGAGCTGCGCTGGGGCGCCAGCGGCCTGGACTGGGCCTTCGACGGGGAGCGGCTGGCCGTCACCGGCCCCTACTACGGGGGCGGCTCCTACGACTGGTACACGGCGGTCTTTGCCGATGGGGAGCTGGCCTGGCTGGGGGCGTACAGTACACCCCTGGGCCGGAGCTACTGTGAGGAGCTCACCTACTGGGGGACGTATCTGGACACCACCTGCTCCACCCCCTACATCGACGCCCCCTACTGCCGGGCGGCGTGGACGGGGTAGGGCTTCCCTTTTCCCTCCTTTTGTGATAGACTGATCAACATTCTGAAACCAAAGAGAGGAGGGGCCTGCTTTGGAACCCCTGGAGGCCCTGCTGGAAGTCCTTACCCCCCTGACCCGTCTGGGCCGCCCCGCCCTGGCCGCCGTGGACGGCCGCTGCGGCAGCGGCAAGAGCACCCTGTCCGAGCTGGCGGCCCGGCGGCTGCACTGTCCCCTGTTCCACATGGACGACTTCTTCCTGCCCCCGGAGCTGCGCACGCCGCAGCGGTACGCCCAGCCCGGCGGCAACGTCCACTATGAGCGGGTGGAGGCCGAGCTGCTCCGCCCCATCCGGGAGACGGGGGCGGCCCGTTTCCGCCCCTTCGACTGCCATTCCCTGGGCTACGGGGCCCCGGTGGAGGTGTCCGTCCCCGGCCTTGCCATCGTGGAGGGCAGCTATTCCCTCCACCCCGCCCTGCGGAGGTACTACGACGTGACGGTATTCCTCACCTGCGAGGCGGAGGAGCAGCGCCGCCGCCTGCTCAACCGGGAGGGGCCGGAGGGCCTGAGCCGCTTCCTGGAGAAGTGGATCCCCCTGGAGGAGCACTACTTCCAGGGGGTGGGCCTGCCCGCCGCCGGAGATCTGGTGCTGGACACCACCCCGCATGGTAGATAACAGAGGCTGCATACGCCAAAAGGGACGCCGGCCAGTGGCCGGCGTCCCTCAAACTGTCGACAAACCTCCCGCGAAGGAGTGCCTCGCAGAGTTCCTGCGGCCGCAGCCGCAGGAATAAAATCAAAATCCGTCATTTCCGGGGACATGTGCCTCGGAAATGACACTTCTCATGGCGGAAGGGGTGACTTTTTCGCAAGAAAACGAACCCCTTCCGCCATGTAGCCTTTCTCGAAAAAGTGGCTTTGCCACTTTTTCGATGATCTCAGGGACGCCGGCCAGTGGCCGGCGTCCCTTTTGGATTTCCGCTCAGAACAGGCTCATCTGCACCCCCTGGGGCCGGGGGGAAGCGGGGCGGGCCTCCTCCTTTTGCAGGGGCAGGCCCTCCAGGAACCGGGAGGGGGTTCCGCCGGTGGTGAGCACCAGCTCGTCCCTGGCCCTCGTCATGCCCACATAGAGCAGGCGGCGCTCCTCGGCCTGGTCGGCCTCGATGCCGTGCCGCTCCAGGGGGATGCGCCCCTCCCCCGCGCCGCACAGGAACACCACCGGCCACTCCAGGCCCTTGGCGGCGTGGAGGGTGGACAGCTTCACCGCCCCGGCGGCGTAGCTCACCCCCGCCCGGCGGAGGATGTCCCCCTCCTGCCCGATGGTGAGATTGCGGAGGAAGGCGGCGGTGTGGTCGAAAAACACCGCCATGTTGCGCAGCCGCTCCACCCCGTCGGAGGGGGTGTGATGGGCCGTCCACTGTTCCAGCAGCGTTGCCGGGGGCGTGTCCTCCTCTTTCCGGGCCTCCAGCCAGGCCAGGGCCTGCCGCACCTCCCCGTCCAGCAAAAAGTCCTCCCGGCCCGCCACCACGCAGGGGATGCCGTCCCGGGCCAGGCACTCCTCCAGCAGGGCCAGCTGCCGCCGGGTACGGCAGAGCACCGCCAGATCGCCAAAGCTCCGCGCACCCCGGGCCGCCCCCAGCTCCTGGGCCTCCACCATGCCCATGCCGCCCACCATCCGGGCGATTTCCTTGGCCACGAAGATGGCCTCCGCCCGATCGCCGGGGGCGGTGACCAGCCGCACCGCCGCCCCCTGGGGCCGGACGGCCTCCAGGGGGCGGGCTCTCCCGTCCACGGCCTCTACCACCGGCAGGGCGGCGGCCAGGATCTCCGGCGTGGAGCGGTAGTTCTGCCGCAGGGTGACGGTGTGGGCCCCCTCCAGGGCGGCAAAGCAGGCGGGATCCGCCCCCCGGAAGCCGTAGATGGACTGGTCCGGGTCGCCGATGGCAAAGAGGGTGCCCCCCTCCCACCGCCAGGCCAGCAACAGCTCCAGCTGGAGCCGGTCCACGTCCTGGAACTCGTCCACCAGCAGGTGGGTGAACCGTTTGTCGGTGTGCCCCGCCCGCCACTGCTCCAAGGTCTGGCGGAGCAGGTCGTCAAAGTCCAGCTTCCCCTCCAGCTTCTCCTGGTAGCGGGCAAAGGCCGGATCCTCCTGTGTGTCCATGCCGGTTTTCCACCGGGAGATGGCCCGCAGGAGGGCGGCGGGGCTCCCCTTCCGCCCCAGTTCCTCCAGGGCGGCGGAGACCGCCGCCCGCTGCTCATAGGGGTCGGCCAGGGGCACGTCCCCCAGCAGCTCCAGGCAGACGGCGTGGAAGGTGCCGATGGTCATGGCCCTGGCCGCCCGCTTGCCCAGGCGTTTTTCCAGCCGTGCCCGCAGCTCCTCCGCCGCCCGGTTGGTGAAGGTGATGGCGGTGAGCTCCGCCGGCTTGGCCTTCTGCTCCTCCACCAGCCAGGCCGCCCGCTCCACCAGGGTGTGGGTCTTGCCCGTGCCCGGCCCGGCGATCACCGCTACGGTGGGCTCGGTGGCGGTGACGGCGGCCTTTTGTTCCCCGTTCAGCTCCCCGGCGGGGGCGGCGGACTTGGCCCGGCTTCCTCTGGCGGACTTGGACACCTGGCCCTTGGCGGATTTCGCCTGCCGGGGGGCCTCCGCCCCGAAGAGGCTCACCTGGCCCCGAAATACCTCCCGCTCGGCGGGGGACAGCAGCTGGATCACCCCATAGGCCCCGTCGTATCCCGGCTTCCGGGCCACCTGGCCGGAGCGCAGGCGGCGGATGCCCTCGGCCACCAGGGGCCCGGCGGCGTGTTGGATGTCCTCCAGGGGCACCTCCCGGAGGATGGTGAACTCCGGCCCCAGCCCCTCCAGCATGGCCTCGTACTTGGCCCCCACCTTCTTCCCGGCGGCGGAGCCCCCCTCGGAGGCGGCGATCACCTCGGGCAGGGGGACCAGGCTCTCGAAGGGCTTGGCGCCCGCCGGCACATAACCCTCCGGCCGGTCGGAAAGCTGCTCCACCCGGTGGAGCACGCCGGTGGTGAGCCGCTTGCCGCACACGGGGCACACGCCCCCGGCCGCCTCCGCCTCCACCGGGGAGAGGCACACGGAGCAGTTCCGGTGGCCGTCGAAGTGGTACTTGCCCTCCTCGGGGAAGAACTCGATGGTGCCGTGGAAGCCCTCCCCGGTCTGGATGGCGCGGGAGAGCTCCGGGTAGGACAGGCCGGTGTCCAGCAGGTTGGCCTCCCGCCCCAGCTTGGAGGGGGAGTGGGCGTCGGAGTTGGACACCAGGGTGTACCCGTCCAGCGCGGAGCAGCGGTGGTTCATGGGCGGGTCGGAGGACAGCCCCGTCTCCAGGGCGCGGATGTGGCCGGTGAGATCCTCGAAGCACTCCTCTATGGTGTCGAAGCCGGAGAAGGCCCCGAACAGGGAGAAGTGGGGCGTCCAGATGTGGGCGGGGATGAACACCGCGTCGGGGCAGGACTCCAGGGTGATCTCCAGCAGATCCCGGCAGTCCAGGCCCAGGATGGGCCGTCCGTCGGAGTGGAGATTGCCGATGGCCTCCAGCCGGCGGGACAGGGTCTCCGCCGCCTCCAGACCGGGCAGGAGGATCAGGGAGTGGACCTTGCGCACCTTGCCGTCCTTCTTGTAGATGGTGCTGATCTCCCCGGTGATCACAAACCGGGGGCCGCCGGTGGCCCCCTTCAGGGTGTAGAGCCCCTCCTCCGCCGGGGAGAGCTTCTCCCTCAGCTCCGCCCGCCAGGCCGGGTGGGTGAAGTCGCCGGTGCCCACCAGGCCGATGCCCTTCTTCCGGGCCCAGAGGTCCAGCTGCTCCGGCTCCAGCTCCTTGCTGGTGGCCCGGGAGTATTTGGAGTGGATGTGCAGATCCGCGATGTACACGGCACATTCCCCCTTTTTCGTGTTTTCCCCATTGTAACCCCTTTTACGCGTGGACGCAAGGCGGGGGATGTGCTACACTGGGGGAAAGGAGGCTTGGTCTTGACGCTGCTGAAACAATTTCAGGCCCTGGGGCTGGACTGCTCCCCCGTCGGCCTGTGCCCCGGCCCCGCCCAGGGGGGCTATTTCTGTACGCCCAAGGGCATGACGGTGCTGGGCTGGGAGGGGTGCGACGGCATCCACTTTGGCCGCATCCGCGGCTATGGAGACATGGTGTTCGCCGTCAACCCCATGCCCGCCGGGGACCAGTACGTCCGCCCACTGGCCCACAGCTTCCGGGACTTTTTGCGGCTGCTTCTGGCCTGCGGCTCCACCACCGCGCTGGAGCAGATGGGAGACTGGACGCGGGAGCAGTACGACGCCTGGCTCCGCGCCCCGGAAAACACCGTCACGGCGGAGGGGCGGGCGGTGCTGGAGCGCATCGCCGCCGCCTTTCACCTCATCCCCATGGAGGACCCCTTTGCCTATGTAAAAGAAATCCAGGCGTCCTTTGACGGCGGCAAACTGCGCTACACCGACGAATACTACGACACGCTGGGGCTGGCCCGCCCCGACGGGAGCGAGCCCCCGCCCCAGGGCTCCGCGTTTGAGGCCGTTGTCTTTGCATTGGAAAAGGAGTGACAGAGGATGAACACTATGAACGCCCTGGTGTGGAAGGGAAACGGGGTGCTGTCCCTGGAGCGGCGGCCCGTCCCGGAGCTGAAAGAGCCCCGGGACGCCATTGTGCGGGTGACCCGCTCCACCATCTGCACCAGTGATCTGCACATACGAAACGGCGCGGTGCCCCGGGCCAAGCCCGGTGTGGTGCTGGGCCACGAATTCGTGGGGGTGGTGGTGGCCGTGGGGAGCGGTATCGCCAACCTCCAGCCCGGCGACCGGGTGGCCGCCTGCTGTGAGACCTTCTGCGGGGACTGCTGGTTCTGCCGCCGGGGGTATGTGAACAACTGCGTCCACGGGGGCTGGGAGCTGGGCTGCCGCATCGACGGCTGTCAGGCGGAGCTTGTGCGGGTGCCCTTTGCCGACACCGGTCTGACCCCCATTCCGGACGGGCTCAGCGACGAGGACGCCCTCTTTGTGGGGGACATCCTGGCCAGCGGGTACTGGGGGGCGGAGCTGTGCCAGTTCCAGCCCGGGGACACGGCGGTGGTGCTGGGTCTGGGGCCGGTGGGGCTGTGCGCGGCCCAGTGCGCCGCCCTGCTGGGGGCCGCCCACGTGATCGGGGTGGAGCCAGACCCCTGGCGGCGGCAGCTGGCCCTGGAGCAGGGCCTGGCGGAGGCCGCCTTCGCCCCGGACGACCCCGCCCTGGCAGAGCGGGTGGCGGCCCTCACCGACGGCCGGGGGGCAGACGGGGTGATCGAGTGCGCCGGCGGGAAAGACACCTTCCAGGCCGCGTGGCGTCTGGCCCGGCCCAACGGCATTGTGGCCCTGGTGGCCATGTACGAGGAGGATCAGGTGCTCCCCCTCCCCGCCATGTACGGCAAGAATCTGACCTTCAAGACCGGCGGGGTGGACGCCGCCCGTGGGCCGGAGCTGGTGGACCTGCTGGCCCGGGGGAAGCTGCACACCGGCTTCCTCATCACCCACCGGGGGCCGCTGTCGGAGATTCTGGAGGGCTACCGGGTGTTCGAGGCCCACGAGGGGCACTGCCTCAAGTGGGTGGTCACGCCGGGCTGAGCCCCGGCGCCCCGCTTGCGCACGGAAACGCCATCATCAGGAGGAGGATTGTCATGGGCTATCAGGAGATAAACGCCGACGTGATCGACGGCTGGTGCCGGGAGGGCTGGGAGTGGGGTCAGCCCATCTCCCACCAGGCCTATCAGGATGCGCTGCATGGCCGGTGGGAGGTCTATCTGACCCCCACGAAGCCGGTGCCCCACGCATGGTTCGGGGAGCTGGCCGGGAAGCGGGTGCTGGGGCTGGCCAGCGGCGGCGGGCAGTTGCAGGCCGGCTTCCGCCTGACCGATCTGTATGAGGACACCAACGGCCAGGGCAATCTGCACCGGCACAATATTCCCTCTTTTATCGCCACGCGGTGCGTCAAATAGCGCCTGCCCCTCAATCAGAAGGCGGGCCGGGGAACACTCCCCGGCCCGCCCAGGCTGTCGAAAAACCTCCCGCGAAGGAGAGCCTCGCAGAGTTTCTGCGGCCACAGCCGCAGGAATCAAATCAAAATCCGTCATTTCCGGCGACACAAGGTGAATTGTCCCGAAGGGGCAAGAGAGGGCCCCCTGGGGGGTGTGCGTCGGAAATGACACTTCTCATGGTGGAAGGGGTGACTTTTTCGCAAGAAAACGAACCTCTTCCACCATGTGGTCTTTCTCGAAAAAGCGGCTTTGCCGCTTTTTCGACACTAGGCAGCTCCCCCACGGTGATGTCCTCCCGGGGCACCTTTCCCCAGTCAAAACAGGGGGCCAGCTCCGCCGCCGCCGCCGGCTCCGGCCGATCCATCTGCCCGGCCCAGAAGGCCAGCAGGCCGACAAGCTGTTCCGGCGTGTACCGCCGGCGCAGGGCCCCCATGTCCAGGTCGTGCTCCCGCTTGGACAGCCGCCGGCCGTCGGGGGCGCACAGCAGGGGCACGTGACAGAACGCCGGCGGCGTCAGGCCCAGGCGCTCATAGAGCCAGAGCTGCCGGGGGGTGGAGTCCAGCAGATCCCGCCCCCGCACCACCTGGGTGACCCCCATGTCCCCGTCGTCGCACACCACCGCCAGCTGATAGGCGTACACCCCGTCGGAGCGGCGGAGGATGAAGTCCCCGCAGTCCCGGAGCAGGTTTTCCCCATAGGGTCCCTGGAGGCCGTCGGTGAAGGACACCTCCCGGTCGGGCACCATGATCCGCCAGGCCGGGCGGCGGGTGCGGGCAAGCTCCGCCCGCTCCTCCCCCGTCAGATAGCGGCACTTCCCGGAGTAGATAACCTGCCCGTCGGCGCGGTGGGGGGCGCTGGCCGCCAGCCGCTCCGCCCGGGTGCAGTAGCAGGGGTAGAGCAGGCCCTGTTCCTCCAGGGCCCGGAAGGCGGCGGCGTACCGCTCCGTCCGCTCACTCTGGAGGTAGGGGCCGTGGGGTCCCCCCTTCTGCCAGCCCTCGTCCCAGTCCAGGCCCAGCCAGCGCAGATCGTCGGCCAGCTGCCGGGCGTACTCGGGGCGGCAGCGGTCGGGATCCAAGTCCTCCATCCGCAGCACCATCACGCCGCCGGCGCGGCGCACCGACAGCCACGCCAGCAGGGCGGAAAACAGATTGCCCAGGTGCATCCGGCCGCTGGGGCTGGGGGCGAAGCGGCCCCGAAGTGTCTGCATGGTTGTTCCCCCTTCTTTCGGTTGATCAGCGGCGGGGGCAAGCCCCCGCCCTACCGGGATCAATGGGGCACGGGAGGGCCCCCGCGAGGCCCCTATACCTTGCCCAGCTCCTGGTTTCTGGCGTAGGCCGCCTGTACCGCCTGGATGGCGGCGGAGCGGAAGCCGTTTTTCTCCAGGGCGGCCACCCCGGCGATGGTGGAGCCGCCGGGGGAGCACACCTCGTCCTTGAGCTGTCCGGGGTGCTTGCCGCTCTCCAGCACCATGGCAGCCGCCCCCAGCACCATCTGGGCGGCGTAGGTCATAGCCTGCCCCCGGGGCAGGCCCACCATGACCCCGCCGTCGGCCAGGGCCTCGATGAAGGGGTAGACGAAGGCGGGGCCGCAGCCGGCCACCGCCGAGAAGGCGTCCATCTGCCCCTCGGCGATGCGCTCCACCAGGCCCGCCGGGGCCAGCATGGCCTCCACCGCCCGGATGCGCGCCTCCGGCGTGCCCGCCTCCGCCGACAGGGCCAGCATGCCCCTGCCGATGGCGGCGGGGGTGTTGGGCATGATCCGCACCAGGGCGGGAGGCTCCTCCGCCCCGGCCAGCCAGCCCCGGATGGTCTCCAGGGTGAGGCCGGCGGCGATGGACACCACCGTCTGGCCCGCCCCCAGGACGGGAGCCAGCTCCTCGGCCACCCCTCGGAGCATCTGGGGCTTGACGCAGAGGAACACCACCTCCGCCTGGGCGGCGGCAGAGCGGTTGTCCTCCGCCACGGCGCAGCCCAGGCGCTCCGCCAGGGCCTCCGCCTTGGCCCTCGTCCGGTTGGTGATTACCACCTGCTCCGCCCCCAGGGCCTTGCACGCCGCCCCCACCAGGGGCGCGCCCATGTTGCCGGTCCCAATAAACGCCGCTTTCTTCATGTTCCTCCGCCTTTCCGCATATGCCGCAATCAAGTTCAGCTTGTCCGGCCGCTTTAGTTTTTTGATGGCGGCCTCCCGCCGGAGGGCCGTGCCCTTGTCGGGGCATTCCTCCCGGTAGACCACCGCAATGGGCCCCCGGCCCCGGGTGTACTTGGCACCCTTCCCGCCGGCGTGGGCCGCCGCCCGGCGGTTCACGTCAACGGCCGTGCCGGTGTAGAGGGTGCCGTCCCCGCACCGGAGCATATAGACCCACCAGCCCATGGCCTCACCACCCCGCCCGGAGATCGGGCAGCAGGGGCAGCTCCCGGAACACCGCCGCCACCGCGCTCTCGTACTCCCCGGTGTCTCTGGCCTTTTTGATGGCCCTGGCGTGTTTGGCGTTGTCCCCGAACAGGTGGATCAGGTAGAACCACACCTCTTTCATCCGCAGCATGGCGTTGCGGCGGCTGCCGAATATGCGGGTGTAGTCCTCGTACACCAGATCGTGGAAGGCCCGCAGCTCGTCCCGGGTGGCCGCCGGGCCGCCCCTGGCCTTCCGGGCCAAGGCGGGATCCCCCGCCAGGCCACGGCCCAGCATGACCCGGCCCGCCGCCGGGAACTCCCTCTGGAACTGTTCCACCTCCCCCAGGGTATAGAGATCCCCGTTGTACCGCACAGGGAAGGGGCTGTCCACCAGGGCGGCGGCAAAGTAATCCCTCCGGGGGGTGTTTTTGTACATGTCCTTCTGCACCCGGGGGTGGACGGTGAGCTCGGCCAGGGGATAGCGCCGGAACAGCGCCAGCAGGGGGCCGAACTCCTCCGGCTCCTTTACACCCAGCCGGGTCTTGATAGAGATGGCGCAGGGCGGCTTTTCAAAGACCGCGTCCAGGAACCGCTCCAGCTCCTCCGGCAGGCCCAGGAAGCCGGAGCCTTTCCCCTTGGCCACCACCGTGCCCGAGGGGCAGCCCAGGTTCAGGTTGACCTCCGGCCAGCCCATGGCGGCCAGCTCCCCCGCCGCCCACAGGAAGTCCTCCGCCTTCCGCACCAGCAGCTGGGGCACGGCGGTGAGGCCCCGGTTGTGCTCGGGCAGGATCTCCCGCAGCTCCCGTTTGGTGAAGCGGTGATCCTGGGTAGGGGTGATAAAGGGGATGAAGTAGCGGTCTGCGCCGACGAACACCCGGCAATGGGCCTGCCGGTACACGGCGCCGGTGAGCCCCTCCATGGGGGCGAAGGCGATGTCCAGGGGCAGGCCGCCCCGCCCGTCCGCCCTCATGCGGCCTCCTCCACGCCGGAGGACGCCGTGGGCTGGGCCGTCTCGCCGGTAGCCTTTTCCGCCGCCTGGGCCTCCGCCAGGCGCAGATAGTCGGCCACGCCCTGGGCCACCCCCTCCATCAGGCTCTGCTGGTAGTCCTCGTCGCACAGGCGCTCCAGCTCCTCCACGTTGGTCATAAATCCGGTCTCCACCAGCACGGCGGCCATATTGGTCTCCCGCAGCACCACGAAGTCGGCGGAGGCAATGCCCCGGTCGATGGCCCCGCTGGCGGCGCAGGCAGCGTCCTGCACCGCCTGGGCGAAGAGCTTGCTCCGGTTGCTGGAGGGGTGGTAGTAGGTGTACAGCCCCTGGAAGGTGGGCACCGTGGGGGCGGAATTGCAGTGGATGCTGACGAACACATCGGCCTCCACCGCGTTGGCCAGCTCGGATCGCTCATACAGGTCACCGGCCGTCTCCCCGTCCCGGGTGAGCACCACGTTGTACCCCTGCGCCAGCAGGATGGCCTCCAGCTTCTTCACCATGGTCAGGGTGAGATCCTTCTCATAGATCTGGGTGCCGGTAGAGTCGGGGTACACCGCCCCCAGGGTGGTGCCGTCGTGGCCCGCGTCCAGCACCACGGTGTATTTGTCCGGGTCGATCTCGGGCAGCTCGTCGATGCTCTGGGAGGGGACGGCGGTGATCCGCACCCCGCAGCCGCCCGCCTCCACGGTCAGGTTGCGGGTGTAGCTGGTGCCGCTTTGGAGATCCAGCACCACCCGCAGGGTGTGAGGCACGCCGTAGCCCAGGTCATCCCCGTGCTGGGAGTAGCGCACGCGGTCGAGCACCTCACTGTCCACGGTCAGGGACACCTCCCCCTCCGCCGGGGTCTGGAGCACCGCCCCAAGCAGATCGATGGCCACCCGGCTCCCCAGATCCACCACCCGGTACTCGGGAGTGTGGTCGGTGGCCAGGGTGAGCACCTGGCTCTCCGCGTCAAAGCTCACCGCCGTCACATAGCCCCGGTCCCCCTCGGCGGGCTCCACCGGCTCAGCGGGGGTGGTCTCCTCCGGCTCCTCCGGCGAGGGCTCCGGTTCCGGCTCCACCGCCGGGGAGGCGACGGCGGCGGTGAAGGTGGCGTTGTCCCAGGTCACTGCGGCCCCCAGGCGCTCGGAGACGAAGCGCAGGGGGACCATGGTGCTCTCCTTCCCCTCCCACTTCACCACCCCGGCGGGGACGCCGTCGGGCAGAAGGATCTCCTGGCCGTTGACCAGGGCGATGGCGGAGCCCAGGGTGAGGACGATGGTGCTCTCCCCCTTCTGGAGAATCACCTGCCGGGTGTCCGGCACCCAGGTGACCGAGGCCCCCAGACTCTCGGCGATGAGCCGGACGGGCACCAGGGTACGACCGTTCTGCCCCGCCGGATACTGCACCAGGGCGGGTACATCCAGGGGGTACAGGGCCGTGCCGTCCAGGGTCAGGTTGACCCGGTCGGTGTCGGTCAGTGCTCCGTAGCAGCCGGCAGACTCATCATAGAAGCGGACGGACAGGGTGCCGGCAGGCCCGGCGGCCCGGGCGGCGGCCAGCCCGGTGAGCAGGCAGAGCAGGAACAGGAAGGACAGGACGCGTCTCATGGCAGAACTCCTCGGCGTAAGATACCTCCATTCTACCGTATTCCCCCGGGGTCGTCAAGAAATGCGGCCAAAAAGGTTGACATAAATTTCGCAGAGGACTTCCCTTTTTCCCCGTATTCCGGTATACTGGTGTCTGATCACTGGAAAGCGAGGAATGACCATGCTGCTTTCGGCGGAACAACTGAGCAAGAGCTACGGCACCCGGGTGCTGCTGGACGGGGCCTCCCTCTATCTGGAGCGGGGGGACAAGGTGGGGGTGGTGGGCCTCAACGGGGCGGGGAAATCCACCCTGCTGCGCCTGCTCTCCGGCGCGGAGGAGCCCGACGGGGGCACGGTGCGGCTGGACCCCAACGTGCGGCTGGAGTACCTGCCCCAGAACCCGGTATTTCCCGGGGAACATACCGTGCTGGAGCAGGTGGTGCTGGGCCTGTCCGGGGACGACCGGGCCCTGGCGGAGTACGAGGGGAAGATGATCCTCAGCCGCCTGGGGGTGAGCCGCTTCGACCAGCCGGTGGGGCAGCTGTCCGGCGGGGAGCGCCGCCGGGTGGCCCTGGCGGCGGTGCTCTCCCGGCCCTGCGACGTGCTGGTGCTGGACGAGCCCACCAACCACCTGGACAGCGACATGGTCCTGTGGCTGGAGGACTATCTGAAAAAGTGGAAGGGGGCTCTGGCCATGGTGACCCACGACCGGTATTTTCTGGAGCGCATCGTCACCCGCATCGCAGAGGTGGAGGACGGCCGTCTCTCCTTCTACGAGGGCAACTACGACAAATACCTCTCCCGCAAGGCGGAGCGGCTGGAGCAGGAGAAGGCCAGCGAGCGCAAGCGGCAGGCCCTGCTGCGGCGGGAGTACCAGTGGGTGATGCAGGGCCCCACCGCCCGGGGCACCAAGAGCCGGGAACGGCTGGAGCGATACGAGGCCCTGAAGGCCCAGACCGGCCCGGCGGAAAAAAGTACCTTGGAACTGTCGGCCCGGTTCAGCCGTCTGGGAAAAAAGACGATCGAACTGCGCCGCGTGACCAAGGCCTTTGACGGCCGCACGGTGCTCCGGGACTTTGACTGCATGCTCCTGCGGGACGACCGCATCGGCATCGTGGGGGCCAACGGCAGCGGCAAGTCCACTCTGCTCAACCTGATCGCCGGGGATCTCATCCCCGACGGCGGGGAGATCGAGGTGGGCGAGACGGTGCGCGTCGGCTACTTCCGCCAGGAGGTGCCGGACATGGACGGGGATACCCGGGTGATCGACTATGTGAAGGCCATCGGCAACCGCATCGAAACGCCGGAGGGGATGCTCACCGCCTCCCAGCTGCTGGAGCAGTTCCTCTTCCCCCCGGAGGCCCAGTGGAGCCCCATCAGCAAGCTCTCCGGCGGGGAGAAGCGGCGGCTCTACCTGCTCTCTGTGCTGGCCGCCGCCCCCAACGTCCTCCTGCTGGACGAGCCCACCAACGACCTGGATCTCCAGACTCTGGCCGCCCTGGAGGACTACCTGGACTCCTTCCCCGGCGCGGTGGTCACCGTCTCCCACGACCGGTACTTCCTGGACCGGGTGGCCCGCCGGGTGTTCGCCGTGGAGGGGGATGGCACGGTGAAGGGCTACCCCGGCGGCTACACCGAGTATCTGGAGGCCCGCCGGGCGGAGGAGGCGGAGAGGGCCCCCAGGCCCGCCGCCCCGGAGAAGAAGGCCGACCGCCCCGCCGGCCCCAAGAAGCTGAAATTCAGCTACAACGAGCAGCGGGAGTACGAGACCATCGACGCCGACATCGCCGCCCTGGAGGCCCAGCTGGCCCAGGTGCAGGCGGATCAGGCCGCCCAGGCCACCGACTATGTGGCCCTCCAGGCCCTCCAGGAGAAGCAGGCCGAGCTGGAGGCCGCCCTGGAGCAGAAGATGGATCGCTGGGTGTACCTCAACGACCTGGCCGAGCGCATCGCCAACCAGTAGGGCGGGGGCTTGCCCCCGCCGCACGTTACCCCCCCCCCCGGGGGGAAGGCGGCCTGCAGGGCCGGATGAGGGGTTCCCCCCATTCCCGCACCGGGGCGCCCCCTCGCGGGGCGCGCCTGCCCGGCGGGCAGGTAACTGCCCCACTCTGTAGGGGCGGATATCATCCGCCCGTTTGCCCCCGCAACCGCTGGCCCCGTGGGGCGCGACGACTCGGCGCGCCGTCCGTAGGAGCGACCTGTGGTCGCCCGCCCATAGAGGTTGCCCCCTCGCGGGGCGCGCCCAATGGGGCCCCCGCGGCGACCCAACGGAGTGGTCGTCGTGGGGAGAGGAGGCCCAGCGGAGGGAATGAGCTTTCGGGCCTGCCCGGAAGCGAACGATCCGCAGCTTGGGCCGACGACGGCGCCCCCATTTCTTCCCGAAGAAATGGGGGAAAAGAAGGGGCGGGGGTTCCACCCCCAGCCCCCCAAAACGGGGGCTCATGGCGGCGGCGCGCTGTACAGACAGGGCAGAAACCGGGCGCGCATCGACGCCCGTTTTCCCGGCGGTTTCGTGACAGGCGCTGCCGCGCCTTGGGCGGCACGCATCGGGATTGCCCCGCAAACCTTGAAAGCCGCCGCGCTGTACCGGTCTGGCCCGCCGGGCCGCCGTCGGTGCCACGCCTCCGAAATACCGAGCCGGTCACGGAAGTTGGGGCCCCCACGGCGACCCAACGAAGTGGTCGTCGTGGGGAGAAGGAGGCCCAGCGGAGGGAATGAGCTTTCGCGTTTACGCGGAAGCGAACGATCCGTAGCTTTGGCCGACGATGTAGGGGCGCACCTGTGTGTGCGCCCGCATGTGCGGGGCCGACAATATGGCCGCCGCCCGCTTTCCGATACCGCATACACACTGACTCACAAAGGAGCGACCTCATGACAAAATTCTGGAAACCCATTCTGGCCGTGCTTCTGGTCTGCACCCTGGCCCTGTCCGGCGGGGCCCTGCTGGCCAAGCCTGCCGCCTCGGCGGCCTCTTACTCCCCCGCCGCCCCCCAGGCGGCCCCCGTCTCCGCCGACGAGGAGTTCCGGGCGGTGTGGGTGGCCACGGTGTACCGGCTGGACTACCCCAGCCAGGCCACCACCGACCCGGCGGTACTGAAGCGGGACGCCGACGCCATCCTTCAGGAGTGCGTGGAGCTGGGCATGAACGCGGTGATCCTCCAGGTGCGGCCCTCCGCCGACGCCCTGTACCCCTCGGATTACTACCCCTGGAGCCGCTATCTCACCGGCACCCAGGGCACCGCCCCCCGGAACGGCTTTGATCCGCTGGAATACTGGGTGGAGCGGGCCCACGCCCTGGGGCTGGAGCTCCACGCCTGGATCAACCCCTTCCGCATCACCAAGGGCGGCCAGACGGAGTTTGATTCCCTCACCGCCGACCACCCGGCCAGGCTCCACCCGGACTGGGTGGTGGAGTACGAGGGGGAGTTCTACTTCAACCCCGGCCTGCCCGAGGTGCGGGCGTACATCATCCAGGGCGCGGAGGAGCTGGCCCGCAGCTACGACATCGACGGCGTCCACCTGGACGACTACTTCTACCCCGGCAGCGGCTTTGACGACGCGGATACTTACGCCCAATACGGCGCCGGGTTCTCCGACCTGGGGGACTGGCGGCGGGACAACGTGAACCAGCTGGTGGAGGAGCTGGGGGAGCGGCTCCACGCCATCGACCCCAACCTGTCCTACGGCATCAGCCCCTCCGGCGTGTGGGCGGACCGGAGCAGCCTGCCCCAGGGCTCCAACACCACCGGCGGGTATGAGAGCTACTACGCCTCCTACGCCGACAGCCGCAAGTGGGTGAAGGAGGGGTGGATCGACTACATCTGCCCCCAGATCTACTGGTACATCGGCCACAGGAGCATGGACTACGCCACGGTGGCCCGCTGGTGGGCGGACACGGTGAAGGGCACCGGGGTACGCCTGTACATCGGCATGGCGGACTACCTGGCGGACAACGCCGACCCCAAGAGCCCCTGGTACGGCACGGACGCCATCCAGGCCCAGCTGGAGCTGAACGACACCCTGCCCCAGGTGGCGGGGGAGGTCCACTTCCGCTATCAGTTCCTGGCGGACAGCCAGGCCCTGGGCGGCCTCTACCGCCAGTGGTACGGCACGGCGGAGCCGGAGGAGCCCGCCGAACCGGCCCATCTCAACACCGCCGATCACGAGGCCTACATCCAGGGCAATAACGGCCTGTTCCGTCCGGAGGCCTCCCTGAGCCGGGCGGAGGCGGTGGCCATGCTGGCCCGCCTGTCCGTGGATGGGGACGGGAACCCCCTCTACACCGGCGCGGCGGGCACCGGCGGCTTCTCCGACGTGAGCCGGGGGGACTGGTACGCCCCCTACGTGGCCTTTGCCCAGAAATACGGCATCGCCAGCGGCTACCTCGACGGCACCTTCCGGCCGGAGCAGCCGGTGAGCCGAGCGGAGCTGGTGAAGCTGATCGCCGCCTATTTTGAGGTGACCGGCGGCACGGCCTCCTTCCCCGACGTGGCGGCGGGCTACTGGGCCTCCGATGTGATCTCCTTCGCCGCCCAGCAGGGCTGGGTGTCCGGCTATCCCGACGGCACCTTCCGCCCCGACGCGCCGGTGGGCCGGGCGGAGGCGGTGAAGATCCTCAACCACGCCCTGGACCGCCGGGCCGGGGAGCGGCCCGCCTCCCTCCCTTTTACCGATGTGCCCAAGGATCACTGGGCCTACGACGAGATCCGGGAGGCGGCGGTGTCCCACACCTACCAAAAGACGGATGACGGCGAGAAGTGGCTGACCTACGACCGGTAACCTCTCAACATGCGGCGGCGCGCACAATACTGTGCGCGCTGCCGCAGCCTGTCGAAAAAGTCTTTTCGACAGGCTGCTGAACTTTTTGAAACTTCAAAAAAGTTTCAAAAAGTTGTTTGATCCAACGCGAAAGGGAACCCTGACGGTTCCCTTTCACACTATCCTTCCCTCCGAATCCTTTGGCTGGAGGGTTTATCGACAGTCTCCGGCGGCGCGCACAATCCTGTGCGCGCCGCCTTCCTGTCACTTCTCACTTCACTTGGGCCGCCGGAGCAGCCGCCGCACCGGGCTGTCCGGGTCGGCCAGCCCCCGGAGGAAAGCCCGGGGATTGGCGCAGAACAGGGCGGCACAGGCCGCCAGCCGCCGGAAAAAGCTCCGCATAACATCGCCCTCCCCGGCCAGTATAGGCCGGGGAGGGCGCGAAAGAGGTCGAACGGTGCCGATTGGGACGCTATGCCCGCCTCCGTGTCAGGAAGAGGCCCAGGAGCGACCCCGTCAGAATGATCGGCGCCGCCCGGACAAATAGCCACTCGAAGGCGTGGAGGGCCACCCCCACCACGGCCCGCTCGGGATCGCTGTAGTCCCAGTCCAGGTAGGGACTGCCCCATCCCAGCAGCCCCGCGAACAGGAGCACGGTGGCCGCGCACAGAGCCAGCAGCAGGCAGCGGATTACCCTGCGCCGCGCGGCCTTCTGCCGGGCAAACCGCAGGTTGATGACCTCCAGTTTTTCAGAGATGGCCTTCAGCTCATCCGTCTCCTGCTCCGGGACGGCCTCACCCAGCAGCGTGCTGACGGGGGCCTCCAGCGCCTCCGACAGGGCGAGCAGCATGTCGGAATCGGGCACCGACAGGCCCTTCTCCCACTTGGAGATGGTCTGCCGCACCACGTGGAGCTTGACGGCAAGCTCCTCCTGGGAGAGCCCCTTTGCCTTCCGGAGCGTTTTGATGTTTTCCTGCAGCACAGGCATCAGCCTCCTTTCCTGCGACCCCCATTGTAAGGGAAAATCCCCGTTGCCGCAAGCAACGAAATGTAACATTCCGGCTCCGGCGGGCTGTATTCCGGCCCTGCGCCGCTTTTCCTTGCCTTTTGCGCACCGCCGGATATAATATACCTGTACGACACAAACGAGACGGGAGATGAGACTCCGCCATGAACATCACCTACGAGCAGGTGCGCCAGTCCGAGGAGATCCGCACCTACATCACCCAGGCCGACCAGTCCCTGGTGGCCCGGGGCTTTACCGAGCACAGCTTCGCCCACGTGACCCGCTGCGCCGAGTACGCCGCCCGCATCCTGGCCAAGCTGGGCTACGGGGAGCACGACCAGGAGCTGGCCCGGATCGCCGGCTTCATGCACGACATCGGCAACGTGGTCAACCGCCACGACCACGCCCAGACCGGGGCGGTCATGGCCTTCCGCATCCTGGACAAGATGGGGATGGAGCCCGCGGACGTGGCCGCCGTCATCACCGCCATCGGCCACCACGACGACCCCACCGCCTTTCCGGTGAACCCCACCGCCGCCGCGCTGATCCTGGCGGACAAGACCGACGTGCGCCGCAGCCGGGTGCGCAACAAGGAGCACCAGAGCTTCGACATCCACGACCGGGTGAACTACGCCGCCGAGCGCTCCGACCTGACCCTGGATCCGGAGCAGCGCACCATCACCCTCTCCCTGTCCATCAACACCGAGTTCTGCGCCGTCATGGACTACTTTGAGATCTTCCTGGAGCGGATGCTCCTCTGCCGCAGGGCCGCCGAGTTCCTGGGCCTCACCTTCAAGCTGGACATCAACGGCCTGGGCCTGCTGTAGAGGCGGGTTTTCCGCCCATTTCTCCCCGACTCAACCAACGGTATGTGTACATTTCACCGGGCTGCTGCTATGGTTGGGGCAGAAAGGAGGTCTCCCCATGGATCAGGAGAAAATCGGCGCCTTTATCACGGAGTGCCGGAAACAGGCCGGCCTTACCCAGGCCGCCCTGGGAGAACAGCTGGGCATCACGGACCGGGCCGTCTCCAAATGGGAGCGGGGCAAAAGCATGCCCGACCCCTCCCTCATGCTGCCCCTGTGCGGGCTGCTGCACATCACCGTCAACGAGCTTCTGACCGGGGAACGCATCAGCATGGAGGACTATCAGACAAAAGCGGAGGAGAAGCTGCTGGAGCTCCAGAAGCAGGAGGCCCTCAACAACAAGCGGCTGCTCTGGCTGGAGGTCGTGATCGGCCTTCTCTCCACGGCGGTCGCCCTGGTGATGATCTTCGCCGCCAGCTTCGCTGTCGTGTACTTCTGGTGGCGGCTGGCCCTGATCGCGGCCGGGCTGGCAATCATTACGGTTGGAATCGCGGTGGCGGTCAAGCTGGAGCACGACGCGGGGTACTACGAGTGCCCCCACTGCCACGCCAGGTATGTCCCCACCATGCGGGCGGTGGTATTCTCCCCCCACATTGGGAGAAGCCGGAAGATGAAATGCCCCCGCTGCGGCCAGCGGGGGTATCACAGGAAAATATTGACCAGGTAACCGCGGCCCGAAAGCCTCGCAGAGTTTTGCCGGCCGCACACGCCCCAAAAGCCTCGCAGAGTTCGCGCCCGCAGGCGCGAAAAAAATAAAATCAGCCATTTCCGTCGACATGCGCGTCGGAAATGGCACATCGCAGGATGAAATGGCCGACTTTTTCGCAAGAAAACGAGGCCGTTTCATCCTGTATCTTCTTTCGGAGAAGTGGCCCTGCCACTTCTCCGAAAATATAGCACAACCCCCCGGCCATCCAACGTGACCGGGGGGCTACTTTTCGACCTGGGGTTCTACCACTATGGTTACCTCTACTTTCTATAGATTCTACAACATCTGGCTGAACAGCACGGTCTTCCTAGGGCTCACTGTCTCCTGCAACACATTGGCACTTGGTTTCCGTCTTGGGCGAACTTCGCTTGAGAGGTTTTCCTGTTGTGCATCTCACTTCATTGAGCTGGTTGGGAACAAGTGCAGGCTGGAATACCACAATTTCTGTCTCACCAAATGCGGTAGTTCGGAAAAGATTGAGCTTCTCAGCCCATTGGGCTCACCTCTTTCTTTTTCTGTCTAGATCATACTACCAACGGCCGGTTTTGTCAAGGGCTTTTTGGTGAAATTATTCAAGTTTTTTCGCCCTCAGCCGGGGAAAAACAGGCAGAGCACCAGGCCGTAGAGGACGGCGGCGCTGATGCCGTAGGCCAGCACCGGCCCGGCGATGGCGAACATCCTGGCCCCCACCCCCATGACCAGGCCCTCGCTCCGGAACTCCAGCGCCGGGGCGACCACGGCGTTGGCAAAGCCGGTGATGGGCACCAGGGTGCCCGCCCCGGCGTGCTTGGCCAGCCTGTCGAACCAGCCCAGGCCGGTGAAGAGGGCGGCCAGAAAGATGATGGTCACCGACACGGCGGTGCCGGCATCCCCCTCGCTGAGGCCGCAGCCCCGGTACAGGTTGAGCAGGGCCTGCCCCCCGGTGCAGATCAGCCCGCCGGTGCAGAAGGCCCAGGTCAGATTCTTCCAGATGGGCGAAGGCTTGGCCTTCTGCTCCACATAGCGGCTATACTCCTGGTTGGTCATATCCATGGCGCGTATCCTTCCTTTCCCTCTCAGCATGCCCCTTGACAGGGGAAAACATTCGTGGTATTCTCTACAGGCCCGCTACTCATTTACTAAATTACTAATTTACTAATTGGAAAGGAGGGATCTCCGTGCAGATCCCCACCACACTCAAGCACAAGCCCGTCCTGGCCGCGGAGGACTACGGCCGCATTGACGGCCGCACCGCCGGCGGCTCCGACGCCCAGGGCCTTTCCCTGGGCCTGGCCCAGTGGAACGACCGGGGCAGGGTAGACATCTCCGCCAAGGTCTGGCGGTACACCGGGGAGAAGTGGTCTCGCCAGTCGGAGGAGCTGCCCCTCCACCGGGTGCTGGATCTGGCCATACTCATCTGCCGGGCCCAGCTCTACTTCCAGGAGGAGGCCTACCGCTTCCCCAGGGGCTACGACCCGGAGCACCCCCAGGTAGACCGCATCGGCCTCCAGGGGGACGCCATGACCGTGGAGGTGTGCACCGGCAACGACCACATCGACGAGGATCTTCAGCTCTTCCGGGACGCCCTGGCCCGGGACGGGGAGCTGCTGGGGGAGCGGATGCGGGTGCTCTCCCGGATCCTGGGGGAGCTTGGCTGCCATGGCTAGGACGGAACACCAGAAGGAGCTGCTGGCCGCCTATCGGGAGCGGCCCATCACCGGCGCCGTGTGTGCCGTCACCGACACCGTCAGCGGCAGAACCCTGCTCCTGGCCTCCCCCAACCCGGCGGGGCAGCGCAACCGCTTCCAGTTCGCCGTCAGCACCGACATGCCCCTCCACCCCGCCATGGCGGCGGACTGGCGGGCCCACGGCGGGGTGGCCTTTACCTTCACCCAGCTGGAGACCCTGGAGAAGAAGCCCGACCAGACCGACCGGCAGTTCCAGGAGGAGCTGGAGCTGCTGCGGGACATCTGGCGGGAGCGGCTGGCGGCGGAGGGCAAAGAATTTTACCGCTGAGCCGCACCAGCAGAAAACCGGAGGGCCGTCCGCATATGCGGGCGGCCCTCCGGTCTTTTTGTTGCTTTTACAGAATGGCGTAGAGCAGCTGGGCCAGCTCGCCCCGGGTGAGGGCGTCGGTGGGCCTCAGCTTGTTATCGGTGGGCGTCACCACGCCCTGGCCTACCAGGCTCTGGACATAGGGCAGGGCCCAGTCGCCCACCTGGCCGGCGTCGTCGGTGGTGAGCTCCGGCTGTGCGTAGCCCCTGGCCTGGGTGCGGCCCAGGATGGTCATGGCCTCGGCCCGGCTGATGGTGGCCGAGGCATTGGCGGCCAGGCCGCCCTCCACCCCGGCGCCCTGGAGGATGCCCAGGCTGTACACGGCCTTCACCGCGTCCAGGGCCCAGTCGGGGATGGAGGCCGCGTCCACAAAGGGCAGCTCCACCCCGGCGTACTGGGTGAGATTCAGATCCATCCACCGGGCCACCATAGTGAAGAACTCCGCCCGGGTGATGCTCTTGTCCGGTTGGTAGAGGAGGGTGTCCTCCCCCACACCCACGGACACGCCGGTGTCATAGAGATAGGTGGCATAGGCCTCTGCCCAGTGACCCGTCATATCGGCAAAGGGGCTGGTACGGGCGGAGACGGGCTGGATGTCGGCCGAGGCCCGACCCAGGTTGCCGCTGGCATCAGAGACCGTCACCGTAGCCCGGTGATAGCCGGTGTCGGCGGCGGGCAGAGCGGCGCTCAGTGTGCCGGTGCTCTCATTCCAGGTGAAGGACAGCGCCGCTCCGTCATAGGTCAGAGACACGCTCTCCTGGGGAATGGTGCGGTCCACATTGTCCGACACCCGGGCCGTGAGCTGGGTGCCGCTGACGGACAGGGACACGGTGGGGGCGGTGGTGTCGCTGACGTTCTCGTTGGCGGTAATAAGCTGATCCAGCCAGAGGGTGCCACTGACAGCGGTGCCTCCATAGACGACATCCAGGCTGTTGAGATAGGCAGTGCCCTCAGGCAGCTCTGCGCTGACATACTTCCAGCCTGTGAAGTTCAGGGCGGTAAGCAGGATTTGGCTGGTCTGAAGCTGGCTGTCGGTGACAGTGGCCATGAGGGTGTTGCCCGAGCCGTCGCCGTACACCCACATGCCCAGCCAGCTCTCACCGGCGGGGATGGCCAGGGCAGTACCCAGGCTGGCGGAGCCGGCAGAGGCGTCGTAGGTCACCTTCAGGCTCTGGCGGCCATTGTGGACGTATTCCAGCCCCGTCTCCACGGCGGGGACAGCGGTGTCCGTGGCTGTGAAGGTGTCCATGCCGCCCTCCAGATCCTCCAGAGTGTTGACATGGCCGGCCACACTGACAGAGATGGTCAGGGCCTTCCCACCGGCAGAGACCGTGAGGGTACCGCTGGCGCTCTTCTCCCCAGCGGTAAACACGCCGTACTCGTCCACGGTGCCCACCGTCGGATCCGCCGTCCAGGTAAAGCAGGTGTCCTGAGCGGGGAGATCCAGGCCGCGGTAAGAGGCCAGAGCCTTCAAATCTACCTGCTCCCCGGGATCCAGGTTCAGGGCAGTCACCGCCGCGCCGGTGGATTCATCGGACAGGGTGATGCTGTCCGGGGTGCTGACGGTAGTGATGGAGACCGTACCCGAGGCATAGCCGTCGTCAGCGGTCACCTGAGAGGTGCCGCTCTCCGTCCCGGCGGTGAACAGGCCATTTTCGTCCACCGTGCCGCCGCCCTCGGTGACCTCCCACTCCACCTCATATCCGCTGGTCGGATAGTAGTGGGTGTCCAGACCGGAGGCGGACAGCTGCACCGCAGCGCCGGAGAGCAGCAGGTTATCGGTGGGGGTCACGTAGTAGGAGTCCAGTTCGCCGGTGGGCTGGAGCTCGGTGGTCAGGAAGATGGCGGTGGAGTTGGCCCGCTGGCTGCCGTCGGAGGGGCTGTTGACCACCTCCATGCTGCTGCCGTCCGGGTAGGTAACGCCGATGGTGGTGGAGCCGCCGCCGTCCATGCAGATGGCCTCCACACACCCCAGCTCAATGAGGCGCTGAGCCACCTGGGTCTGGGTGGCCCCCACGCTGAGGCCCGGCTGCTTGCCGTCCAGGGCGTAGAACACCAGGGTGCCGTCGGCCTTGATGCCGATGGCGGGCCAGGCAGTGCGGGAGGCATCCAGGCCGGAGGCCACCTGCCCGTTGGTCACCAGCTTGGCGATGCCGCCCAGGGCTTGGTCTACCTCACTCCACCGGGCGTCGGTGCTGGTGATGGACAGGGTCACCGTGTCGCCGGGCACCAGGGCCCGCAGCTTGTCCAGAGTGGCCGCGTCGTCCTTGGCGTTGAGGGTAAGCACCGCCTTGCCCTCAGGAATGGCGATGCTGCCGGTGGACTCCAGCACCTGCTCCACCACGTACTGGGTCTGTCGGCCCACGCGGGGCTCGGCGGAGTAGGTGCCGCTCTCATCCTCCACCGGAGCGAGGATCACGTCCACCCCCGCCTCGCTGTTCTTGGTCGTGTCAGCAAAGTCCGAGGTCAGCAGGGTCAGACCGCCGCTGCCGTCACTGCTGGTCATCTTGCGCACCTTGTTGATGCCGCCGCTGAGGTTGAGAGTAGCGCCGCCCAGAGTCACCGACATGGACAGCCCATTCTGGGCAATGAAGGCGGTACCGTCCTCATAAAAGCCGATGGCCCAATTGCTGCTGTAGTAGCCGGCAGCCCGTACTACGCCATCGGTGATGATGATGCCCACCGGCGAGCCGGTGGAGAGGACATACCAGTCCCCGTTAAGGCCAGAGACCACCCGCTTGCCCTGGCTCTCCAGCTGCTGGGCCATGCCGGTAAGGGTTACCCGGTCGGTAACCTTGGCGCCGTAGGCCACAGTTGGGGTCACATCAGCGCTGGGCACATACTCCACATAGTGCTCGGTACGCAGATCGGAGTAGGTGTCGCTCCAGAAATAGTTGGTGGTCAGGGTGGTACCTACCGAGATGGGTGCCGTTCCGGTATGTAGGTCCCAGCCCAGGGCCTGGGATGCCGAGGCTGCGGTGACGGTCATGGCAAGCGCCAGCCCCAGAGCCGTGCCCCGCCGCAGGAATTGCTTCATGAAAGTCCTCCTATGTCTGTGGATAGATGGATCGCTATGGAAGTTATGTTAACACAAATCCCCCCGCTTGTAAACAAGCGGGGGGACAGGAAAATCTTACATTTCTGCAACAGCAGCCTGCTCACCGGGCCGCGTCGCCTGATGGACGTGCAAAATTTACCGGCCTCGCAGAGTTTCCACGCCCGCGGGCGTGGAAATAAAATCAAACCCCGTCATTTCCGGCGACATGCGCGGCGGAAATGGCACCTCTCGCACAGGGCAGGCCGACTATTTCGTCAGAAATCGAGGCCTGCCCTGTGCGCACCCCATTTCGAAAAAGCGGCTTTGACGCTTTTTCGACCTGCCGCGCCACGCGGCGCGGCAGGAGGAGGCCCTCTTCTACCGGGCCGCGTCGGCCTCCGGCCGCCCCTGCTTCAGCCGGGGCAGGGTCTTTTCCAGTGTGGCCTCCTCCTGGATGGCCAGCAGCTCGCCGATGAGCTGGTTGGACACCAGGAAGCCCCTGGGCGTCAGGTTCCAGCGGCGGTCGTGGCGCTCCGCCCAGCCCTGGCGCTCATACTCCTCCAGCTTCTGCTCGATGGGGTCGAAGTTCATGAAGAACTCCCGGCGGTACTCCCACTCCTCGATTCCCCGGGTGGTGCGCAGGCGGAGCATCA